>JBQCJO010000566.1:0-7077 GCA_051952735.1 Rhizomicrobium sp. | reverse complement strand
CGCATGACTCTTATGCGCCGCTGATCCTCGCACTGGCCATGACCGCCTTCTTCGCCGGATTGGCTCTGCATGCGTGGTGGCTGACGGTGCTGGGCGGGCTGATCGCCGGCATCGATATCGTCGGATGGTTGTGGCCGGAGCGGGAGCTCGGCGAAACACGGGAGCCTGCGATCAATGGCTGACCGTCTTCCCATCGAAACCGCTTTGCCCGTGGGCGCCATCGACACGCGCGCAAGCGGGTGGTGGGCGATGATCTTCGTGATTTTCACCGAAGCGGCGCTCTTCGCGTATCTGCTATTCTCTTATTACTACATCGCGGTGCAGCCGCACGCGCCGAACACCTTTCCCGAAGGCGGCCTGCCGGATCTCAAGCTCGCGGTGCCCAACACGATCATCCTGCTGCTGTCGAGCGGTGCGGTGGCATGGGCGCAGCTCAACATCGAGAGGAACGACAAGCGGCATCTGGTGTGGGGGCTCGGCATCGCAGCCGTGCTCGGCATGATCTTCCTCGTCATTCAGTATTTCGAATGGGCAGCGAAGCCATTCGCGCTCGCCTCGTCTTCCTACAGCTCGCTCTACTTCGTGGTGACGGGTTTTCACATGGCGCACGTCGTCGAGGGCGTGATCATGCTGTGGGCGCTCTTCGCATGGTCGGCGATGGGATATTTCAATCGCGTGCGTTATGCGCACATCCATATCGGCGGTCTCTACTGGCACTTCGTGGACGCGGTGTGGATCGCGGTGTTCTTCACTTTTTACGTCACGCCTTATCTGGGATTGCGGACATGACCACCGCGACCAGCCATCCCGCGCCGCATCGCGACAAGGTGAGCTTCTGGACCTTGATGTTCGGATGCTGCGTGGCGCCGGCGTTCTGGGCCGGTCAGCTCATGCTTGGTTACTGGGTTTCAGCGCAGACTTGCTACGGCAGCGACCATCCCACGGTCACTGCGATGCCGGGGACGCTGCACACCGCGCTCATCGTTTTCGACGTGGTGGCGATCGTGGCGGCGGTGGCGGGCGGCATCGTGTCCTTCGCAAGCTGGCGCGCCACGCAGGAGGAAAAGGAAGGCGGCACGCATCACGCGCTGCATGTTGGCGAAGGCCGTGCGCGCTTCATGGCGCTGTGGGGAATCATGTCGAGCATCTGGTTCCTGGGCGCGATCGTCTTCAACACCATCGGATCTCTCGTGGTGCCGCTATGCACGCCATGATCCGCAAGCTGTCATTCGTGCTGGGACTGGCGGTGGCCGCGCTCGCCGTGTCGCCGCCGCTATCGGGCATTTCGCAGCAACTTTTCGCCGCTCACATGCTGCAACATCTGCTGCTCATCGTGGTTGCCGCGCCGCTTCTCGTCGCAAGCGGCATTTTCGAGCGATTGCAGCGCTTTGCTCTCGCGCAGAAACTCACCCAGCCGGTGACGGCATGGGTTTTGTTTGTCGGCATATTTCTGTTCTGGCATTGGCCGGCCGCGTTTCAGTGGGCGGCGCTGCACGAGATCACGATCCTGCTTGAGCATGCCAGCATCCTGTTCGGCGCGTTGTTGTTCTGGAGCGTGGCGCTGTCCGCGCGCGGCCAAGCGTGGCTGTCTTATGGCGCGCGTGCGCTTTTCGTGATGACGGCCGCCGTCGCCACCGATCTTCCCGGCGTCATCATGTTGTTCGCGCCGCGCGCGATCTGCGTCATGCCGGGCGAGAACACGCCGGCCTTCGGCATCACGCCGCTGGAAGACCAGCAGATCGCGGGACTGCTGATGTGGGTGCCCGCCAATCTGATCTTCTTCGGCATCGCGACATGGTTGTTCGCGCTGTGGATTTCCGACACGCACAAAAATCCTTCACGGGTGATCACATGACTCTTCGCTTCCAGGCATGGGCCTTCATCGCCGCCGCGGTCGCCGCCCTGGGAATGTCCAAAGCTGTGGCCGGCGACCTGCAATCGTTGACGCAGGACGACAGGCAATGGGTGATGCCGGCGAAGAACTTCGCCAACACGCGCTTTTCCTCGCTCAAGCAGATCAACAGCGGCAATGCGGGTCAGCTTCAAGTGGCCTGGAGCTTCTCCGTCGGCTCCAATCATGGGCAGGAGGCGGCCCCGATCGTGGTCGGCGACACCATGTATGTGGTTGGCGCCTATCCCAACGAGCTGTTCGCGCTGGATGCCACCACCGGCGACATGAAATGGAAATACTCCCCACGCGTCGATCCATCGTCGCAAGGAGTGGCTTGTTGCGACGTCGTCAATCGTGGCGAGGCCTACGATAATGGCAAGATATTCTTCAACACGCTCGACAACCACACCGTCGCGGTCGATGCGAAGACGGGCAAGGAAGTCTGGGCCGCCAAGCTGGGCGAGATCACCAAGGGCTCGACCATGACGATGGCGCCGCTGGTGGCCAACGGCAAAGTCTTCGTCGGAAATTCCGGCGGCGAGATGGGCGTGCGCGGCTGGGTGACGGCGCTGGACGAAAACACCGGCAAGATCATCTGGCGCGGCTACAGCGTCGGACCCGACAAGGACGTTTTGATCGGCCCGAAATTCCATCCCTACTATGCGAGCGCAAAAGGAAAAGACCTCGGCGTGAAGACCTGGCCGTCGGGCCGCTGGCAAGTTGGCGGCGGGCCGGTGTGGGGCTGGATCAGCTACGATCCGAAAACAAATCTCATCTTCTACGGCTGCGGCAATCCCGGCCCTTGGAATTCCAATCAGCGCGAAGGCGACAACAAGTGGACCACCACGATCTTCGCGCGCAACGCCGATACGGGCGAAGCGATCTGGGCGGACCAGCTTAATCCGCACGATCTCTATGACTATGACGAGATCAACGAGAATCTGCTGATCGATCTGCCGATCAACGGGAAGATGACGCATGTGCTCGTTCATCCCGGCCGCGACGGTTTCATGTTCGTGATCGACCGGCAGACAGGGCAGATCTATTCCGCGGACAAATACGACACGCAGACGTCGATGAAGTATTTCGACATCAAGACCGGCCGCCCGGTGATGAACGATGCTTTGAAGCCGCTATTGGGCAAGAACATCTCCGGCATTTGCCCGGCTTCACCCGGCGCGAAGGATTGGCAGCCGGTTGCCTATTCGCCGGCAACAAAGCTTCTCTACATTCCGCACCAGCATCTGTGCATGGATTACAAGACGGCCGAAGTCGGTTACATCGCCGGCACGCCTTATGTCGGCGCGACGGTCGATATGTATGCGGGGCCTGGCCACTATCGCGGCGAGCTTGCGGCATGGGATCTGACCAAGCGCAAGAAGGTCTGGGCCATTCACGAGAAATTCCCGGTGTGGTCGGGCGCGATGGCGACCGGCGGAAACATCGTCGTCTATGGAACGATGGATCGCTGGTTCAAGGTGATCGACGCGCGGAGCGGCAAGCTGCTCTATCAATTCCATGCGCCGAGCGGCTTCATCGGCCAGCCGATCACCTATCAGGGCAAGGACGGCAACCAGTACATCGCGATGCTTTCCGGCGTCGGCGGATGGGCGGGCGCCATCGCGAACGCCGCGCTCGATCCGCGCGTGCGCAACGGAGCCCTGGGCTACACCGGCGCGGTGGGCGATCTACCATCCGTCACCAGCGGCGGCTCGACGCTGCTCGTGTTTGCGCTTCCCAGGCAGGGGAATGTCCATGCGCCGCATTAGCCTCTTCGCAGCGGTGTTCACGCTCGCGCCTTTTGCCGTGCAGGCGGGAACGCTGCGCGTGTGCTCGGAACCCAACAACCTGCCGTTCTCCAACAAGGCGGGGCAGGGCTTCGAGAACAGGATTGCCGATCTCGTCGCGCGCGATCTGGGCGACACGGTGGAATACACCTGGGCGCTGCAAAACGATCGCTTCATCAAGCATACGCTGGATGCGCACACATGCGATGTGATGATGGGCGTCTCCGCCGGCATGGACGATGTGCTGACGACGCGGCCTTATTATGCATCCACCTATGTTTTCGTGTCGCGCAAGCAGGAACACCTCGCGGTCGCGTCTCTCGCCGATCCGAAGCTGCGTACTCTGAAGATCGGCGTGCATCTGATCGGTGACGATCCGACACCGCCAACCATGGCGTTGGGGCAAGAGGGTATCGTCAACAATGTGCACGGCTACATGATCTATGGCGATTTCGCGAAGCCCAATCCGCCTGCACGCGTGATTGAGGCGGTCGAGAAGAAGGACATCGATATCGCGGCCGTGTGGGGACCGCTGGGTGGATATTTCGCGAAGGTTTCGCCGGTGGCGCTGCAAGTCACGCCGATAACAGGCACGCAGCGTTTCGCGCCGTTGCGCTTCCAATTCGCCATCGCCATGGGGGTGCGCAAGAACGACATCGCGACGCGCGACAAGCTCAACGCGGTCATCGCGCGGGAGCGCCGCGCAATCCGCAACATTCTGCGCTCCTACGGCGTTCCGCTTGTGGCGTTGAAAGGAGACTTCAATGGATAGTTTCCGCTGGACCATCGTCGGCATCGCCGTGGTCATTGTCATCGTCGTTGTGGCATCGCTGTCGCTCATCATCATGCCGGGCGCGGCGCCGCAGGCGAATGCGCGCATGGCCAACAGCTATAGCGGCATGGTGCCGGCGGGCGAATTGCTGCGCGTGCCGGTGACCGGAATCTATCCGGGCGGCTCGCCGGCCGGACTCAATCCCGACATGAAGAACCCTTTGGCGAACGATCCCGATGCGGTGGCACGCGGCGCGAAGGATTTCGATACGTTCAACTGCTCCGGCTGCCACATGGCGCATGCCGGCGGCGGCATGGGCCCTGCGCTGAGCGATGCCGCATGGCTCTATCGCTCGAGCGACGCCAACATCTATCTCGATATCGCGCAAGGCCGCGGCGCGGGCATGCCTGCGTTCGGCGCGATGCTGCCGGATCGCACGATCTGGGAGCTTGTCGCTTATGTGAGAAGCATCAGCCATCCGCCGCCGGCGACGTTCGGCGCGACGACCTCGGCCAATCCGCAATCGCCGGATATCGAGCAGGTGCCCGCCGGCAAGATCGACACCACGACGCCGTGGAAGTTCACCGAGCCGATGCCGCCCAATGGCGAGAAATCCGGCGGCGGCCCACCGAACGCCAACCCCGGAAACTAGGCACGCCGCGGCGAAGATCGATTTCCCTGGTTTTCCCCAGCAAGTTCCCTTTAGGCGTACGGGAAAAGAGCGACATTTATACGTCCGGCTAACCATGCGCGGCTATCCTGTGGCGCTGGTTCGGGACGGCCGATGCTTAAGGAAAAGTTACAGACGACGTTGCTGTGGTCCGCGATCTGCGTCGTGGTCGCGATGATCGTCGACTATGTCGTCACCATCCTCCTGCTGCACAATTATCCCGGCTATACGCCCGGCATCACGTTTTGCATCGCCGCGGTCGTCAGCTTTCCCACAAGCTATGTGCTGGTCAGCAGCAAGATCGATCTGCGCAAGGCGCGCGACGAGCTTGCGGCCGCGCGCGATGCGGCCGTCAACGCCAGTCAGTCCAAGACGAATTTTTTCGCGAACATGAGTCACGAGCTGCGCACGCCGCTCAACGCGATCATCGGTTTCGCGCAGTTGCTGGAGATGGACATCTTCGCGCCCAAGCGGGTGGAGTATGCGCGGCTCGTCCGCGATTCCGCCACGCATCTTCTGGATCTCGTGAACGATCTTCTCGATATCTCGAAGATCGAAGCGGGAAAGACCGAGATCGTCGATGGGGAGATCTCGCTCGAGGAGGTTCTGGCGGAATGCTGCAAGCTGGTCGAGCCGCGTCTGCGGTCGTCGCGGCTGCGCCTCACGCAGAGAATTCAGGCGAAGCTGCCGTCCGTCACTGCGGATGGGCGCGCGCTGAAACAGATCGTCCTCAATCTGCTGACCAATGCCATCAAGTTCACCGAACCGGGCGGAGCGGTCGAAGTGTTCGCCTCGCTGACAACCAGTGGCGAGATCGCGTTCGGCGTGCGGGATGAAGGCGTCGGCATCTCCGCTGCCGATCAGGCGAAGGTTTTCGAACGCTATGGCCGCGCCGAGCACCATGTCGTCGAGCATGCCGAAGGCACGGGGCTGGGCTTGCCCATTGTAAAGGGACTGGTCGAAGCCCACGGCGGCCGGATCGCCTTGCAGAGCGAACTCGGCTGGGGAACCTGCGTCACCATCTGGCTGCCCGCAGAGCGCATCGGCAAACCGCGCTCGCGCGCCATCGCGTCCTGAACGATCAGAACGCCGCCGCGGACAGCGCCGCCGGAATCAAGGCCAGCATCACCAGAATTCCCGGCACGGTGTAGGCGTACTGCTTGTTGTTGAGCAGTGTGACCACCGCGACGAACATGGTGAGCGCGGCGAGTGCGATGCCCCACAAGCGCGTGAGCGGATTGGCGAGGAACGCCGCCGTCAGCACTTCGACGATGCCGGTCACGCGATAGAATTTACGCGGGAAATTCCAACGCTCGTAAGCTTCGCGGATGAAGCGCGGTCCCGCGAGATGAAGAAGTCCGCTCGTGGCGAACATGCCCGCGATAATCCACGCGATGAGTACGGAAAATGATAAGTCTGCCATAACGCCCTCGACACCGGACGCAAGGCCCCTCATGCGTCAAACAAAGTCTCTCCGGGCGTGGACTTATGTGGCGGCAAGTTCCTTTTCAAGAAACTCAGCTTGCCGTTTTTGCAACGCCGTCATCTCAAAGGCTGGGGTGAGATAATAACAGTCTGAAGACGGTTGTTATGCGGAAGCGGGTGACGGGCAATCCGGCGTTTCTTCCATTTCCATATTTTTGCCATTGTTGCCGAACGCGATGATCGCCGCGCCCAGAACAGCGGCGATGGCCGAGCCGATCAGCACGCCGATCTTGGCGATGGCCGCATCGGCGTCGTGCGGGAAGGCCTGATCGGCCATGAGCAGCGCGACCGTGTCGCCGATGCCGCAAAGGCAAATCGCGCCGATGAAGGTGCGCAGGTCCACGCCCTTCGGCGCACGCGCGATTCCGATTCTGGTGGCGATGAAAGAGAAAATGCCGATGCCCAGCGGCTTGCCGACGACAAGGCCCAGGATCACACCCAGTATCACCGCCGCGGCGCCAGGCGCGGAAAA
>JBQCJO010000565.1:0-2925 GCA_051952735.1 Rhizomicrobium sp. | reverse complement strand
CAACGCCGAAGCGGCGAACAATCGTCTGTAAAAATAAAACGGCGACCAACCGGCCGCCGTTCGATCTCGCCTCTGTTGATGCCTTCAGGTTGGAACGCGGCCCTGCCACACCGGCCAGCAATTGCTTTTGCCCTTCGCCTTGGCGGTATCATAGAGCTTCATCTGCGCGTCTTCGGCGTTGGAGCCGTTCGCGGTTGCCATGTAGTCGTGCGATCCGGCGCACCAGACATAGAACTGGTGTGTGCCTGCCGCGTAGAAATCCGTCTGGTGACTGGACGTGAAGTTGGCAGCAACGGCCACACCCGCGACGGCGAAAAGAACGCCGCCTGCCACTGCTCCAATAATCCGTCCAATACTCATGCGCTTACTGCTCCTCAGATGGACCGTCTTCAGCGGTCCTTCGGGTTAGGCCGAAACAAGTTCGGCATTTTTCCCATCTCGGTGTGCGGCGCCCCCCAAGGCCTAGCCTCCGATTCCCACATCGAAAGCCATCAATCTCCCTACGGTATATCCTGCGCGCGGGGCTGTCATCCCTTTTTTGCAGGTTCCTCAGACTCTTACGGAATCACATCGATCCGGACAGGCTCCGCGCCTTCAGCCCGAACCGCGCCTTCGATCTGGGCAGCGGCAGCTTCGACCTCGGCGGCAATCCGACCGCGAACCACCAGTTGTGTTCCCGGCCCGGCCTGCCGGTAGAAGGGGTAGCTGCCGACGGACACGGTTTTGTGGCTGGACTGGATATTGGCCAGCGCCGCGGCGATCTGCCCTTCCGGCAGGTGTGCCTCGACCGTCGCGACGTGCACGATGGCGCCTCGTCTCAGTCTTGGCGCAAGCTCTTCCAGCATCGCTTTCATCACCATCGGCACGCCGGCCATCACGAAGACATTGCCGATCTGGAATCCGGGGGCGCCCGAAACGCTGTTTTTGATGAGGGTGGCTGTATCCGGGATGCGCGCCATGCGCTTGCGCATGTCGTTGAAGTCTTCGGGGTTTTTATAGCGCGCGGCCATGATCGCCATCGCTTCCGGATGATGGTCGATACCCACGCCAAAGGCCGTGGCGACGGCATCCGCCGTGATGTCGTCATGCGTCGGACCGATGCCGCCGGTGGTGAAAACATAGGTGTACCGGCTCCGCAAGGCATTCAACGCGGCAACGATCTCTTCCTCGACATCCTGCACCACGCGGACTTCGCGCAGATCGATACCCATGGCACCCAGAAAACGGGCGATGTGATTGGTGTTCGTGTCTTGCGTGCGTCCCGACAGGATCTCATCGCCGATGACCAAAATGGCTGCCGTTATTTCGCCGTCCTGGTGCATGGGTTCCCGGAAAACCGGCCTTCTGGCGCCCTTGGCGCGGTGGGTGTAAGAAATCCTTGAGTTTCCAGACGCTAGTAAGCGGGAGGACCTGCCGCAAGCGGCCCTTCAAAGTTCAAGAGCAGAGCCCATATGTCCGAGATGCCCGATCAAGAAGTTTTCGAACTTGCGCGCCGCGCGGGTGTTGGTGTCACCCTGCACGGTCCTGAAGCGTTCGAGGGAATGCGCAAGGCCGGACGCATCGCCGCCGAAGTGCTGGATCTGATGGTTCCGGAAGTGAAGCCGGGCGTCACGACCGCCCATCTCGACAAGATCGCCTATGACTATGTGACCTCCCAAGGCGCCGTTCCGGCGTGCCTGGGCTATCGCGGCTATCGCCATACCCTTTGCACATCCATCAACCATGTGGTTTGCCACGGCATTCCGAACGACAAGCCGCTGCGCGACGGCGATATCATCAATATCGACGTCACCGTTATCGTTGATGGAGGTTGGCACGGCGACACCTCGCGCATGTATCTCGTGGGCGATGTGAAGCTGAAAGCCAAACGGCTGGTGGACATCACCTATGAATCCATGATGCGCGGCATCGCTGTGGTGAAGCCCAGCGCCACCACGGGTGACATCGGCCACGCGATCCAGAGCTACGCGGAAGGCGAAGAGCGCTGTTCAGTCGTGCGCGATTTCTGTGGACATGGCCTCGGCCGGGTTTTCCATGCCCTGCCCAATATCGTTCACTATGGCCGTCCCGGTTACGGCATCGCGCTGAAGCCCGGGATGTTTTTCACCATAGAGCCGATGATCAACATCGGCGGCTATGGTGTGAAGATTCTGAATGACGGATGGACGGCCGTGACGCGCGATCGTTCGCTGTCTGCACAGTTCGAACATTCGGTGGGGGTGACCGAGGATGGCGTCGAAATCTTCACCAAGTCGCCAAAAGGCTTCGACAAGCCTCCATATTTCTGACGTTTCTCAAGACTTCGTTCCATCTGAAACATCGGAAGCACCCGCGCATTATCTGGGTCATCGCGCACGTCTTCGCGACCGCTTCATGAATGGCGGCGCCGACGCGCTTCCTGACTACGAACTTCTGGAAATGGTGCTCTTCGCCGCGATTCCGCGTGGGGATCTCAAGCCGCTCGCCAAGGATCTCATCGCGCGCTTCGGCTCTTTTGCCGATGTTATCTCGGCACCACGCGAGCGCCTTTTGGAAGTGAAAGGCGTCGGCGACGCCGTGGTCGCGCAGTTGAAGGTCATTGAAGCGGCCGCCTTGCGTCTTTCGAAGACGAAATTGCTCGGCAAGCCAGCGTTGTCATCCTGGTCCGCGCTGCTTGACTACGTCACAGCCGCGATGGCGCGAACCGCGCATGAGGAATTCCGCGTTCTCTTCCTGGACCGCAAGAACACGCTTATTGCCGATGAAGTGCAGGGGCAGGGGACGGTGGATCACACACCCGTCTATCCCCGGGAGATCGTGAAACGCGCGCTCGAACTATCGGCTTCGGCGGTGATCCTCGTGCACAATCATCCCAGCGGCGACCCCACGCCTTCCAAAGCCGATATCGATATGACCCGTGAGATCGCTAATGCCGCCCGGGCGCTG
>JBQCJO010000564.1:0-3593 GCA_051952735.1 Rhizomicrobium sp. | reverse complement strand
ATCCAACTCAACCTCGAGCAGCAGGTAAGAGCCACCCTGCAAGTCGAGACCGAGGCTGACGGTCTGCCTGGGGAAGAACGGCGGCAAACGATCGCGAATGTTTTCCGGCAAAGCGTTCGGCAGCGCGAAGATGATTCCCGCCAGCAGAATGAGCAGCGTGACGATGCGCGACCAGGAGGAAATCTGCATCATGGCGGATTAGTCGTTCGCCGGGGTGTTCTTCGGGCGCACTTCGCTGAGCGTGCCTTTCACGACCTTGATCTGCACGTTGTCGGCGATCTCGATCGTGATCTCGGTGTCTTCCGCCTTCACCGGTTTGGCGACCTTGCCCACGATGCCCCCGGCGGTGACAACGGTATCGCCACGGGCCACGCCTTCCACCATCTTGCGGTGCTCCTTCATCTTCTGCTGTTGCGGGCGGATGAGAAGGAAATACATGATCGCGAAAACAGCGATCAGCGGCACGATGGACGTAAGGAAGGAATCCTGCATGGAGTGGGCAGCCCGGTTCGATTGGGCGCGGACTATAGCCGTGCGGGGCTTCATTGCAACCGTGATACATCAAGGACTTAGCAGGTGAAAAAGACCGCAAAAGGCGGGTTGGAAGCGGTGCAGAAGCGGATCGCGGATGCGCTGGAAAGGCTGGCGCCGCCAGCGGCCAATCATGCCGCACCGGCCGCGGGCGATGCGTTCGTCTGGGAGCCCTCACATGGAGGACTTGTCATGGTGGCGCGCGTCGCGGGGATTCCGCTGGCGCTGCTCAAAGGCATCGACGCCGCGCGCGACACGCTTTTGGAGAACACGCGGCGCTTCGCCGACGGGCTGCCCGCGAACAACGCCCTGCTCTGGGGCGCGCGCGGCATGGGCAAGTCGTCGCTGGTGAAGGCGGTGCATCACGCGGTGAATGCGGCGCGCAAGGGCGCAGGCAAGCTGGTGCTGGTGGAAATCCATCGCGAGGAGATCGCGAGCCTGCCGGTGCTGCTGCGCGCGTTGCGCGAGAGCAAGCGGCGCTTCCTGCTGTATTGCGACGATCTTTCCTTCGACAAGGACGACACGAGCTACAAATCCTTGAAGGCGGCGCTGGAAGGCGGCATCGAGGGGCGACCGTCGAACGTGCTGTTCTATGCGACGAGCAACCGCCGCCATCTGATTCCGCTCGACATGATGGACAACGAACGCGCCACCGCGATCAATCCGGGCGAAGCGGTGGAGGAAAAGGTTTCGCTGTCAGACCGCTTCGGGTTGTGGCTCGGCTTCCACAATTGCGGGCAGGACGATTATCTCGCGATGGTGGATTCCTACGCCGCGCATTTCGGCTTGAAGATGGATCGCGAGACGCTGCACGCGCGCGCGCTGGAATGGTCGGCGACGCGCGGTGCCCGTTCGGGCCGCGTGGCGTGGCAGTTCATTCAGGATGTGGCGGGAGAGTTGGGGAAGAAACTTTAGCTGTCGTTCGACGCGGTGAGGATGGCGCGCGGATCGATCGGCTTCATGTTGCGGCGGATTTCGAAGTGAAGCTGCGGACGGTTCACATCGCCCGTCTGTCCCACCGTGCCGATGACATCGCCTTTCGCCACGCGCTGCCCCCGCGCCACGCCGATGGAGTCGGTGTGCGCATAGGCGGTGACATAAGCATCGCCATGCTTGATGAGGATGAGATTGCCGTAACCCTTCAGCTCGTTGCCGGCATAGGTGACGACGCCGTCGGCAGCGGCATGGACCGGCGTGCCGGCGTTGGCCGCGATGTTGATGCCGTCATTGCGCTGTCCGCCGCCCGTGGCGCCGAAGCCCGAAATGATCGTGCCGCTGACCGGCATGACAAAGCCTGACGTGAGCGTATCGCCGACGCGCGTATCCTGCGGCGTGTAATCCTGGCGCGGCGCAGGCGTGTAGACCGGACGCTTGCGCGGCGTAATGTCTGTCGTGTCGCGCACGGCGACGCGCGTGGTGGGCGCGGCGGCAGGCGCGTCACGGCGCGCTTCGCGATAATGGCGCGGCGCCGGCTTGCCGTAAAAATCGGAGTAGCTTTCGCGCGCGTCCTGATAGGTCTCGCAACCGGAGAGCAAAGCGGCGCCAACCACGCACACCGCGATCAACGCGAAGCGTTTAGCTGTTTCCCCGCTCGTCTGGTTTGCGCGCATCCTGCGGCAGTCCCTCGATCATCGGCACGTACATCACGGGCAGAAGATTCTCCCGCTCTATGCCGTGCTCACCTTTGACGATCTTGGTTAAGGATTGGGAAACGCCGCGCGCGCTTTGCGCATCGCCGCCGACGGGGGCGATCAGGATTCCCGCGGGTTTTAACTGGTCGATAAGACTTTGAGGAACCTCGGAAACCGCGGCGGACAGCAAGATTCTGTCGAACGGCGCCGCTTCCGGCCAGCCCTTCAGGCCGTCCGCGTGGCGGGTGACGATGTTGGTCAGGTGTAGCGTTTTGAAACGCCCTTCAGCTTGCGCGAGCAAAGGCTTGTGGCGCTCAACCGTGTAGACCATGCGGCACAGCGGCGAGAGGATCGCGGCCTGGTAACCGGAGCCCGTGCCAAGCTCGAGCACGCGATGCTTCGGATCGATCTGCAGTTCCTGCGATGCAAAGGCGACGATGTAAGGCTGGCTGATCGTCTGCCCGCACGCGATGGGGAGCGCGGAATTGGCATAGGCCGCGTCCTCGAAAGGGCCCTCCACGAACAACTCGCGCGGAATCGTTTCGATCGCGGAGAGCACGCGCGTGTCGGTGATGCCTTGCTTGCGCAGCGCCATGACGAGTTCGATGGCGCGCGGATCGGTCATTGGAACGACGTGCGCAGCTTCTTGAGCACTTCGAACTCGGTGAGATTGAGGTGCAGCGGCGTGACGGAGATCTTCTTTTCATAGACCGCGCGCAGATCGGTGCCTTCGTTCGGATTGGAGCGCACGCGCTTGAAGCCGATCCAGAAATAGGGATTGCCGCGCATGTCCACGCGGCGGTCGAGCGTGGCGGTCTGCATGTCGCGCTTGCCCTGCTCCGTGACCGCGATGCCTTTGACGTCGCCCGGCTCGCAATCGGGGAAGTTGACGTTCATCAGCGTTTCCTGCGGCCAGCCGATGTCGATCAGCTTGCGCACGACGGCGGGACCGTGCGTCTCGGCGCAATGCCAGCGCACCTGATAACCTTCGTCGAAACCGTAGGCCTGGCTCAGCGCGATGGAGGGAATGCCCAGCGCCGTGCCTTCCATCGCGCCGGCAATGGTGCCGGAATAGGTCACGTCGTCGGCGATATTGGAGCCACGATTGACGCCGGAGAGGATCAGGGTCGGCGGATTGTCCTTCATGATCTCGACCACGCCCATCATCACGCAATCCGTCGGCGTGCCGGTCATGGCGTAACGCTTCGCGCTGATCTCGCGCAGGCGCAGCGGCAAGGTGAGCGTCAACGAATGCGAGGCGCCGGATTGTTCCGTCTCCGGCGCGCAGACCCATACGTCATCGGTCAAAGCGCGGGCGATCTTCTCGGCGATTTCCAGGCCCGGCGCATGGATGCCGTCGTCATTGGTGACAAGGATGCGGTGCTTCTTGGTCACGCGGTTTTCTCGATCTTCTTCATTCCGCCCATGTAC
>JBQCJO010000563.1:0-3153 GCA_051952735.1 Rhizomicrobium sp. | reverse complement strand
AAGCCGAGCAACGCCTGCAGCACGCGCTGGATGTGTGCCGCGGCGAACAGGTCGTTGCCGCGCGTCACCAGCGTCACATCCTGAAAGGCATCGTCTACCACCACCGCCAGATGATACGCGGCGGGCGTTTCCTTGCGCGCCAGAACGATGTCGCCGAACAGCAGCGGATCGACGGTGATCGCGCCATGCTCGCCTTGCGGGCCTTTGCCATTCTCCTTGAACGATAGCGCGCCAACTCTCCCTGCAGCCTTCTGCGCATCGAGCCGCAGCGCGTATGGCGCGCCGCTCGCCATGCGCTCTTGCCGCTGCGCGTCGCTCAGATGCCGGCAAGTGCCGGGATAGACCGGCCCTTCCGGGCCATGCGACGCCTCGATGGCGCGCGCGATTTCAGCGGCGATCTCCGCCCGCGTGCAGAAGCAGGGATAGAGAAGGCCTTGAGCCTGAAGCCGATCCAATGCTGCACGATAGGCGTCGAACCGTTCGGATTGGCGCAGCACAGGCTTTTCCCAATCGAGCCCAAGCCACGCGAGATCCTCATAAATCGCATGCTCGAATTCCGGGCGGCAGCGTGTCTGGTCGATGTCTTCGATGCGCAGCAGGAAGCGTGTCCCCGCGCGCGCCGCGGTCAGCGCGGCGAATGCATGCCCCAGATGCAGAAAGCCGGTTGGACTTGGCGCAAAGCGCGTGACAATCATTCGCCGAGTTTACACATCCAAAATCCTATGCCCAAGCCGCACCGCATCGCATCCGCCGAACATCTGGATACGGCACTGGAGTCGCTCCTCGCCGCGGATGCGCGCTTTCATCCGGTGATCCAGCGCACGGGCCGGCCGCAATATAAGCCGCGCCGCAAACATGGCTTCGAAGCGCTGGTCGATATCGTCGTCAGCCAGCAGCTTTCCATCGCGGCGGCGGACACCATCTTCGGCCGCGTGAAAGAGAAGGTCTCGCCCTTCACGCCGGAGAATCTTCTGGCGACCCCCGCCGAAATCTTGCGCGCTTGCGGCCTTTCGGCGCCGAAACAGAAGCACATGAAAAGCATCGCCACCGCGATCCTCGACGGCTCGCTCGATCTGAAGCGCATCCGCGCCATGCACGACGACGATGCGCGGGCGCATCTCGTCGCGATCAAGGGCATCGGCCCGTGGACGGCGGATATCTACCTGATGTCCTCCCTCGGCCGCGCTGACATCTGGCCGGTTGGCGATGTGGGCTTGCAGGCGGCGGTGGCGCGCGCGCTGAAGCTGCGAAAACGTCCGACCGAAAAACATATGGAGCGGTTGTCGAAGGCGTGGCGGCCCTGGCGCACCGTTGTCGCGCGCCTGCTCTGGGTGCATGAGGACGCGATCCGCAAGGAACAGCGCGAGGCCGGCAAGCGCATCAGGGAATCCAATCAGCGGAAGCTGAAGAAGAAGCTCGCGAAGAAGAAAGTCGCGAAGAAGGCAAAAACGAAGAAGAAGAAAAAATAATGGAAGACACCACGATCCGGCCCGCGCGAAGTGACGATGCACCCGGAATCGCAGCCGTGCATTCCGCGTCCTGGCGCGCCACCTATCCCGGCATCGTTCCGCAATCCACTCTCGATGGCATGCACCTGGAAAAAACCGTGGAGCGCTGGCGCGAAGCGGCGGAGGGCAAACATCCCGGCGCGCATCTTCTCGTCGCCGAAGAAAACGGAAAGATCATCGGCTTTGACACCTATGGTCCCGCGCGCGAACCGAACTTTGGTTACGCGGGCGAGCTTTATGCCGCCTATTTCCTGCCCGAAGCGATGGGCAAGGGGCTTGGTACCGAGATGATGAAAACCGTCGTCCGTGATCTCGCCGCGCAAGGCCTGAACGACATGATCGTGTGGGTGATGGAAGCGAATGAACGTGGCCGCCGCTTCTACGAGAAGATTCTGGGCGGCGCGGTCATCCCCGGTTCACGCCAGAGCTTCGATATCGATGGCGCGCAGATCTGGGAAATCGCCTATGGCTTTCGCCCGCTGCCGCAGGTGAAATAGCGCATGGCGCTCCATCAACTATCCGGCCCCCGTCTGCCGCCCGCGCGCGGCGAAGCCACGCATCTTGTCGTGCTCAGCCACGGCTATGGCGCGGATGGCAACGATCTTATTGGCCTGGCGCCGATGTGGCAGCGCCTTCTCCCCACCGTCGCGTTCGTCGCGCCGAACGCGCCGCAGCGCTGCGATGCCGGCTTCGGCTATCAATGGTTTCCCATCTCGCGCCTCGATCCGCACGAAATGGCGCGCGGCGTGGAGTCGGCGGCGGCGACGCTGGAGAATTTCGTCGAAGCGGAACTCGCGCGTCTCAATCTCACCGGCGACAAGCTTGCGCTGGTCGGCTTCAGCCAGGGCACGATGATGTCGCTGCATGTCGGCTTGAAACGCGGCGTGAAGCCTGCCGCCATCGTCGGCTATTCGGGCATGCTGGCGGATCAGACGCCGGCACCCATCGCCGATGCGCCACCGGTCATGCTCATCCACGGCGATGCCGATCCCATGATCCCTGTCGGGGCATTGTTCGCGTCTGCTGCAACGCTGGGTGGCGCGGGCGCTGCCGTGCAGTGGCATATCGCGCCCGGTGTCGGTCATTCGATCGACGAGACCGGTCTTGTGATGGGCGGCGAGTTTCTCGCGCGCGCCTTCAATGGACAACTCGCGCGCAAGGCAGCGGAGATTTCCTGTCCTGTGGCCTGACTGTCGCTTTGCCGTCACGGCGAATCGCGTAACATCCTCCATGGCTTGGGGCCGGTTGGCAGCTTTCGCGTTTTGCCCTTACAGTTCCCGCCAGTAACGGAGGTGCTGTCTTCACAAGGAGCCAACCGTGTTAGCCGCCGGCCGCAGCCCGGAAGCCTGCCCGGCCCTCGTCCTCAACGCCGATCACCGGCCGCTGAGTTATTTTCCGCTGTCGCTCTGGTCCTGGCAGGACGCGATCAAGGCGGTATTCCTCGACCGCGTAAATATCCTAGCCGAATATGACCGGGCCGTGCGCTCGCCGAGTTTCGAGATGCGGTTGCCTTCGGTCGTTTCGCTCAAAAGCTATGTGAAGCCCGCGCGCAATCCCGCGTTCACGCGATTCAATGTGTTCCTGCGCGACCGCTTCGAATGTCAGTATTGCGGCGACGAAGAAGACCTCACCTTCGATCACGTCA
>JBQCJO010000562.1:0-5717 GCA_051952735.1 Rhizomicrobium sp. | reverse complement strand
TATTCCTCGACATTCGTTTTCTCGGTGCCGTTGAATTTGATCCCGACTCCACGCTCCAGAAGCTTCTCGTCGTAATGCGGGCTCTTGGGATTGACGGACAGGCGGTCGGGAAACGTGTCGGACATTTCATCTCTCGGAAAAACGGAGCGCCGTTCATAGTCGATTTTGCGCGCGCGATCCAATAGCGGAACCTTTCGCGCGCCCCCGGCGTTGCGAACGCGAGGGGCCCATGCCACGCGGCTGGGCGAGCGCGCAGCCGTTATTTTCGGGAGATATTTATGAACAGGACTCGTTTGGCGGTGCTCGCCGCCGCTCTTTGCGCGGCCGCCGCGACGCCGGCCCTTGCCGAATGGGACAGCATCGGCTCGGTCAACATCAGCGGGCGCGATCGCGACGTGCGCAATTTCAACCTCGGCGGCCCCGTGGATCGCATCAGCCTGCGCGTGGAAAACAACGCCGTCGATTGCCGTTCGATAACCGCCACTTTCGGCAATGGCTCGACGCGTGAGATATTCTCGGGGCGCCTTTACGAGAACCGCCCCAAGAGCATCGACCTGCCGGGCAACAACCGCAACGTCAAACGCCTCGCCTTCAACTGCAGCGCCGGCCGCTATCGTGACGCCACCATCCGTATCGCCGCGGACATTGGTTCTCATCGCGCCGAATGGCAACGCAATCCCGACTTTGCACGCATGTGGTCGAAAATGTTCAATTGGGGCAGCAACGCCGTCAACAATTGGCGTCTGGCCGGACAGGTGAGCTTCGAAGGCCGCCGCGATAGCGAGAGTGCGTTCGCAGGTTGGCGCGGCCGCAATGTCGACTCCATCGCGTTGAAGCCGCTGGATGCCAGCGCGCGCTGCTCGCGCGTCACGGCGGTGTTCGGCAATGGCCGCGCACGCGCCCTGAATGTCGATAGCGGCGACTACATGCGCCAGGGCCAATTCTACAAGGTCAACTTGCCGGGCGATCATCGCAATCTGAAGAGCCTGAACCTGCGTTGCCGCGCGACGGATGCGCGTCGCGTGACGGTGCAGATCTTCACCGGCGGCTGATCGCTGCACCATAGAAGAAGAAAGGCCCGGAGATATCTCCGGGCCTTTTTGTTCAGGCGGCGTGTTTGCGGCCGATGAAGAGGCGCTCCAACAGCGCCGAATTCCAGCGCCGTTTGTAGCCGGCAACCGCCAGCACGAAGTAGATCGGATCGCGCAGCCAATGGGCCAGCATCTTGCGGTCCATCGCATTCGGCATGTTACCGCGCAAAACGTGTTTCAGAAGTGCTTCCGGCTGGCGCAGCTGGCCATCGGCCACCGTGATGATGGGGCCGTCCGGGCCGGCTTCGAGCCGCGCATAATGCGAAGACGCGCAAGCCACGGTTTCGATCTTGGCGAAGTTCGCGCCCGCGACCATGGCAGCGTCCATCGTGAAGAAGAAGCGCGGATTGCATTCGAGCAGCCAAACCGTGCCGTCGGCTTCAATGCGGGCATCGAAATTGAATACGCCATCGAGTTTCAGGTCGGCGGAGATCTCGCCCACGATGCGCGCAAGCTCCGGCTCGCGCTGGAAGGTGAATTCGTTGTTCGGATAGCAATAGGTCACCTGTTTGGTGACGGCACCCTTGCGCGCAAAGATGCTGATAGAGCGGTCCACGCCCTCGATATAGTCCTGCACCAGTACCGGCGCGTAGTCGATCTTGTTTGCGATTTCGAGCGCGTTGTGTTGATCGATCTTGACCACACCCACACTGCCCCAGCGATTGATCGGTTTGAGGATGGCGGGAAGCTTGATGCAGCCGTTCTTGATCGCGGCGATCAATGCTTCGCGATTGGCGAGAATGTGGCCTTCCGGGTGGCGAATGCCGTTGGTGCGGCAGAACTCCATGAAGCGGTCCTTCGTGACCAACTGGTCGAAGGTCGCCAGATCCGGAATCGGAAACACGGGGGTCTTGAGAAGATGGCGCGCACGCGCGAGCAGCCGCGTGGCGATCGCGTCGGCGGGCAGGATCATGTCGATCTTGTGCTTGTGGCAAAACGCTTCGATCTCGGCGGCGGCCGCTTCCGGCACAGGCTCGGGCTCGAACGTGAAATCCTTGTAGCCGGAGCAGAACCGGGACAGCGCCAGCGAACGCGCATCGTCATTACAGAACAGGAAAACCTTTGCGCCCATCGCGGCGGCGCAACGCATGACGCGGTACGGCGCCTGGAAAGACTGGGCGAGCATCAGGATGTTGCGCGGCTGGCGGGGCGTTCCAGCGGCAAGGGAGACCAGGCGGTCGTGCGGAAATGGCGCGTTCATGGGCCTTCCACTGCAAAACCGCGGCCAAGTCCTTCCCGCCGTTTTGAGACGGCGAATTGTCCCAGACCGGGAAACCGGCTCCATATTGGGAACTTTTCGCTTCCGTCCGCTCGGGGAACGGTGCAAGTTTAGACCTATTCAAAACTCATGGAGATGTCCGATGGCCAAGTCAGCCAAGCGCCCCGCGTCCAAACCCGCCGCCAAGCTGAGCCCGCCCACCGACCTGTCGCCCAAGGGTGTGGACGCGATTTCCACGGAATTGCGCAAGCTGCTGTCCGACACGTTCGCCCTTTACATCAAGACGAAGAATTTCCACTGGCACGTCTCCGGGCCCAATTTCCGAGACTACCACCTGCTGTTCGACGAGCATGCCGGCCAGATCTACGACATGACCGACGACCTGGCGGAGCGCGCGCGCAAGATCGGCGGGCGCACCATCCATTCCATCGGCGAGATCGCCAAGCTCTCGCGCGTGAAGGACAATGACGAGGCTTTCGTCGCGCCGATCGACATGCTCAATGAGCTGATGGACGAAAACAAAAAGATGATGAAGCGCATGCGCGACGTTCACGCCGTTTGCGATAAATACAACGACGTGGCAACGGCGAGCCTTCTGGAGAACTTCATCGACCAGACGGAACGGCGCAATTGGTTCCTGTTCGAAATCAGCCGAAATCAGGACGCGAGCGGCCACTGAATTTCGCACGACGGCCGGAGAAAAATCTCTCCGGCCGTCAGCCGAACAGGGGCGATATCCAGCCCATAAATCCGGCGAGTCCCGCAAGCAGGCCATAGCCACCAACAAACCAGGCGACGAAGAGAAGCGGCAGGAAGTTCGTCAAGGCCGCGACTGCTGCAACCGCCAGTGAAATCGCGCAATACGCATCTGTGGTGCTGAACTGATTGTGACGGCGCTCCGCATTCTCATAGATTCGTTCGTAGCTTCTAGCTTCCTGCGCCAGCGCGCTCGATGACTTGGCATATTTGGCGGCTTCGCGGATAAGCCGCGCTTCTTCGGCGGATGCGGCACCGATACTCACGCCTGCGATGCTGGATTGGATTTTCAGGCTCGCCGCGCCGTTCTCATCGTCGTGCATTTTGATGCGCTCAGCCTGATACTCGTTCCAGGTGTCGACCATCTTCACGTCGGAATGCAGCATCGCATCGACGAGATTTCCATCCTGCACTTTGCACAGCGCCATAAAAACCGAAATGACCACGACCGTGAGCGCGACATACGCGCTCAAACGGCTCTCAAGCTTAAGTTCCAGTTCCACGAGATATCCTCGAACGGTTTTTCAAACGCCCGACAGAGAACCGATTCTCTACGGCCAGGTAAGCGATTTCAGCAGCGTTATCTCGAAGAAAAAGGGCCGGGCGACGCCCGGCCCTTGCGCATCTCGTGCAGGATCACGAAGCTTGGCGGGCTTTTTCGTTATATGGCTCGAAATTGCCGAGCTTGCAGACCGCGCCGCCGTTGATCACCTGAATTGTCTGTGCGTTGGCACAGAACTGGTCAGGATGCCCGACCATCGTGAAACCGGAGAGATCCAGGTTCACGCACGCCGGCGTGAGGTGAGTTTTCCAGACCTTGCCGTCCCGCATGTAGAAAAGGATATTCGAGCGGTCCACCACATGCGTGTGATCCACATCGGTGGCTGCGAGACAACGATTTCCGGCCGCGAGAGACATATTCGCTCCCGCGCTGGCCGTGCCGGCGGCAAGCGTGGCGATTGCGAATGCAACAACAAAAAACTTCATCGGATACCTCCAATGAACGATCGCCCCTCGCGCGCCGGGCGATTATCGCGCCCGCTGCGACGGCGTGCAATCGTCAAATAGCACCCGCCGTCACATGTGATTGGCGGGCGCGTCTTTCGGGACTTCCGTGAACGGGCCAAGCGCGCAGACCGCATGCGTACGCAGTACATGGATCACCTGCAGATTGCCGCAGATTTCGTTTGGCGGCGTCACGTCGTAGCTGAACCCATTGAACTTCAGACCATTGCAGCTATTGCGCAGGTCGCTGCGATAGACCTTTCCGTTGTTCATATGGAAAAGGATCGTCTTGTCGTCCGGGGTGGTCGTGTTCTGGATGTCGATGGTCCGCAAGCATTTGGGCGCCGGCGCGGCGTCTCCTGCATGCGCCGCCGAAACAAGGCCCGCCGCAACGGCGGCCGCAATGAGCAATGACTTCATGGTTCACTCCTGTGCATCGTTGGATTATCGCGTCCCTCTCGGTCCGTCGCCGTTGTCCGGCGGAGGATTTTGTGGATTGCCGCCAGTGGGCGGCGATGAATCGTCGTCTTGATCACCGGCCGCGGCGGGATCGCCTTGCACGGCTGGGGGCGCGGTTTCTTGCGGCGCCGTATCGGGCGGTGATTCATAGCTGCCGCTATTGTCCATTTCGGTTGGCGTCGGTGGCGCCGGCGGCGTTGCGTAACCATTGGGGTCGCTGCCGTCGTCCGGTGGCGGCGGCAAGGGATGCAAGTCCTGCGGCGCGTTTCGTGCCTCGACCTGCCGCTTGATGAGACGCGCGACGAGCGACTGCAGATCGGGAGATGGATCGGTCTCTTCCTGAACACGCGCTTGTTCGAGACAGGAATCGATCTTGTCGGGAGCCGGATCGCTGCATTCGCTGAGGATGCGTTGCGTCTCGTCCTGCTGCCCGCAGGCGGGCAATGTGGCGCATGCCAGCGCAACCAATGCCATCGAGCCCAGATATGCCAGCCGCGCCATCAACGACTCCGGAAAAGCGGGTCTTCGCACCCATATTCGCGCGCTTTGCGAAGAGCGCAAGGAGGCCCGGCCCCCGCTTCGCTTGACTTCCAGCCCCCCCTTCCCGATGTTCCGCGCCCAACCGATTTTCGAGGAGAAATGCCGTGTCTGCGCCCGCTTCCGCGTCTCATGTGACCGTCACCTTACCGGATGGTAAGGCGCTGACGGTCACGCGCGGGATCACTCCGGGCGAGATCGCGGCATCGATCGGACCCGGGCTCGCGAAAGCGGCGCTCATTGCCGAGGTGAACGGCAAGCAATGGGACCTGTTCCGCCCCATCGAGGAAGACGCCCAGCTTCGCATCATCACCAAGAAGGACCCGGAAGCGCTTGAGCTGATCCGGCACGACATGGCGCATGTGCTCGCCATGGCGGTGCAGGCGCTTTACCCCGGCACCCAGGTGACCATCGGCCCGGCGATCGAAGACGGCTTCTATTACGACTTCGCGCGCAACGAACCGTTCACGCCCGACGATCTGCCCAAGATCGAAGAAGAGATGCGCAAGATCATCAAGGCGGGCCTTCCGACCCGCCGCGAGGTTTGGGCGCGCGATCAAGCCGTCGCGCACTTCAAAGGCATCGGTGAAAGCTACAAGGCCGAACTGATCGAAAGCATTCCGGCCGGCGAAGACGTGTCGATTTATTGG
>JBQCJO010000561.1:0-5857 GCA_051952735.1 Rhizomicrobium sp. | reverse complement strand
ATGTTTTCAAACCAAACTCAAATTTGTCATCGCCCGCTTCATGCGGGCGACCCATCTTATTTTATTTGCAGAAAGAAAAATGGGTTGCCCGCACAAAGCGGGCAATGACAGCGGAGGAAGAAAATAGCGGACAGGACCACCACCACCGTTGGAACTCGGATCCTCACGGGCCTGCAAGTGCAGGTGGGCGCCATATGTCCGGAACCACGGCTCCGGTCAGGGACAGCTCCCGGTGAGTACCATTAAGGCCCCTGGGCATCGCTTTCCTGACGCATGGGGCAGTACCTGTCCGCCTCTAATTTAGGCGTGCCCAAGCCTTGCGGCAATGTCTTCGGTGCGTTTGCTCAGACGTTCCAGGAGATTGATCGCCTGGCTTTCCGACTGATTAAGCTTGCCGCTGATCTCTTCGTGCGCGGACGCAAGGTCGCCGGCGTGTTTCGCGTAGCCTTCGAGCTTGGAACGCGCTTCATAGAAGTCGTCGGTGATGAGAAGCGCGGCCATCAGCAACAGACGCTGATCGCCCACCTGCCCTACACTTTCGAGGAGTTCGCGCACCTTGCGGTCGACATGCGATGCGAGGTCTTTCAGGTGCTCTTCTTCGCCTTCATCGCAGGCGATGGTGTAGGCGCGGCCGCTCACCATGACGTTGACCAGAGGCATATCTATCTCCCCAGCGCCATGCGGATTTCGGCGATCGCGCCGTCGAGGCGGCCTTCGACTTCCTCGGTGATTCCGGCGAGGCCGCGCGTCTCTTCTTCCAGTTCCGCCAGCCGGGCGAGCAGGCTTTCGCGCTCGGCCTTCAGGCTTGCGATCTCGGCGGCGTCTTTTTTGGCCTGGGCACGGAGATCGGCCAGCGGCAGCGCCGTTTCCTCCAGCGCGGCCAGCGCTTTTTCCAGCCGGGCTGCGGCGTCGTCCAGCCTCGTCATCCGGGCGGTTCTCCGAGAATCCTCGCCGGACCATAGGCCGCACGGTCCGGCGCATCAACGAAAGTGCGTTTCAACCGTTGTTTTCCACGGGTTTTTGCCACCTTGACGGGTGGCTTCCGCCCTCGCTAAGGCCACAACCCAACCGGAGGTTTCCCCACTATGCCAAGCCCGATGGAACAGGCCGACGTCCGCAAGCTCGCCAACGCCATTCGGGGGCTGACGCTGGATGCCGTGGAGACCGCCAAATCCGGTCATCCGGGCCTGCCGCTGGGCATGGCGGATGCTGCGACGGTGCTGTTCTCGCAGTTCCTGAAATACGATCCGGCCGATCCGAATTGGCCCGACCGCGACCGCTTCGTGCTGTCCGCCGGTCACGGTTCGATGATGCTCTACGCTCTTCTTTATCTGACCGGCTATCCGGGCATGTCGCTGGACGACATCAAGACCTTCCGCAAGCTGGGTTCGCCCTGCGCCGGCCATCCCGAGCACGGTCACGCGCCGGGCATCGAAACGACGACCGGCCCGCTCGGCCAGGGCCTCGGCAACGCGGTGGGCATGGTGATTGCGGAAGCGCACCTGAACAAGCGTTTCGGCGACGACCGCGTCAATCACAAGACTTATGTCATCGCGAGCGACGGCGACCTGATGGAAGGCATCTCCCACGAAGCCGTCGGCATCGCGGGCCATCTGAAGCTCAAGAACCTCATCGTCCTCTATGACGACAACAACATCACCATCGACGGTGCGCGCGAGCTGTCCGACACCACCGACAACAACAAGCGCTTCGAAGCGTCGGGCTGGAAGGTGGACACTTGCGACGGCCATGACGCGGCGGACGTGTTCCGCGCGCTGACCGCGGCGCAGAAATCCGAGAAGCCGGTGATGATCAACTGCAAGACGATCATCGGCTTCGGCATGCCGACACGCGCGGGCACGCAGAAGGCGCACAGCGATGCGCCGGGTGCCGACGAAGTGGCGGGCGCGAAGAAGGCGCTCGATCTACCGCCCGGTGCGTTCACGCTGAATGACGGCGTGCTGGAGAAGTGGCGCGAGATCGGCAAGCGCGGCGCCTCCGCGCGCGCCGAATGGAACAAGCGCAAAGCTTCCGCGCAGGCGTCCAAGGATTTCGACGACGCGATGGCGGGCAACATTCCGCACGCGCTGCATGGTGCGTTGAACGACTACAAGAAGAAGGTCGTTGCCGAGAAGCCGACCATCGCGACGCGCAAGGCGAGCGAAGGCGTACTGGATGTCGTCAACCCGATCGTGCTCAGCACCATGGGCGGTTCGGCGGATCTGACGCCGTCGAACAATACCAAGACCAAGGACATGCTGGACTTCGAGCCGCAGACCTATGGCGGCCGCTATATGCGCTGGGGCATTCGCGAGCATGGCATGTGCGCGGCGATGAACGGCATGGCGCTGCATGGCGGCGTCATTCCTTACGGCGGCACCTTCATGGTGTTCTCCGATTACTGCCGCCCGTCGATCCGCCTCGCGGCGTTGATGCAGCAACGCGTCATCTATGTGATGACGCATGACTCCATCGGCGTGGGCGAAGACGGCCCGACGCACCAGCCGGTCGAACAACTGGCTGCGATGCGCGCGATGCCGGGCCTGCTGACCTTCCGTCCCTGCGATCCGGTGGAAACCGCCGAAGCGTGGGAAATCGCGCTCAACAGGAAAGACGGCCCCAGCTTCCTCGCCCTCACCCGCCAGAACGTGGCGACCTCGCGCAGCGAAGCCACCGACAAAAACCTTACCGCGCATGGTGCTTATGAAATCGCCAAAGCGGATGGCGAGGCGAAGGTGACGTTCTTCGCCTCCGGCTCGGAAGTGGAGCTTGCAATGCAGGCCCGCGAATTGCTCAAGGCTGACGGAATTGGCGCGCGCGTTGTGTCGATGCCGTGCTGGTCGCTGTTCGAGAAACAGGACGCAACATATCGTGACGCCGTGATCGGAAACTCTCCGGTAAAGCTCGCCATCGAAGCCGGCGTGCGCGAAGGCTGGGACCGTTATATCGGCCCGAACGGCATTTTCATCGGCATGCACAGCTTCGGCGCATCTGCGCCGTACAAGGATGTTTACAAGCATTTCGGCATCACCGCCGAAGCCGCGGCGGACGCCGCGAAGAAGGCATTGAAGAAGTAAGAAACAACAACTGGGTGGCCGGGTCGCACTTCGCTTCGCTCGTTGCCCGGCCATGACAAGGAGATAGAGAATGGCAGTTCGCGTAGCGATCAACGGATTTGGCCGCATCGGCCGTCTCGTTCTGCGCGCCATCGTGGAATCCAAGCGCAACGACATCGTCGTTGTCGGCATCAACGATCTGGGCCCCGTCGAGACCAACGCGCATCTGCTGCGTTATGACAGCGTGCATGGCCGCTTTCCTGGCGAAGTGAAAGTGGACGGCGATCTGATGATCGTGGACGGCCACAAGATCAAGGTGACGGCGCATCGCAATCCCGCCGACCTGCCGCACAAGGAATTGAACGTCGATGTCGCGCTGGAATGCACCGGCATCTTCACCAGCAAGGAAAAGGCTTCGTCGAATCTGACCGCGGGCGCCAAGCGCGTGCTGGTCTCAGCTCCGGCCGATGGCGTGGACAAGACCATCGTCTTCGGCGTGAACGACAACACGCTGACGAAGGACGACATCATCGTCTCCAACGCGAGCTGCACGACAAACTGCCTCGTGCCGATGGCGAAGATTCTTCACGATGCTTTCGGCATCGAGAAGGGCCACATGACGACGATCCACTCCTACACCGGCGACCAGCCGACCTTGGATACGCTGCACAAGGATCTCTATCGCGGCCGCGCGGCGGCGCTTTCCATGATCCCGACATCGACCGGCGCCGCGAAGGCCGTTGGCCTTGTGATGCCGGAGCTGAAGGGCAAGCTGGACGGCGTGTCCGTGCGCGTGCCGACACCGAACGTGTCGCTGGTGGATCTGAAAGTGGTGACGAAGAAAGCCACCACGGCCGCCGAAGTGAACGAAGCGATGAAGAAGGCTGCGTCCGGCGCGATGAAACACATCCTCGCCATCGTGGACGCGCCGCTGGTCAGCCACGACTTCAACCACGACCCGCATTCCTGCTCCTTCATGCTGGACCAGACCAAGGTACTGGACGGCAATCTGGTGGCGGTGATGGGCTGGTACGACAATGAATGGGGCTTCTCCAACCGCATGGGCGACACCGCCGTTGCGATGGGCAAGCTGATTTAAACTGCGGAATTTCGAGCCTGATCATGGCCGGGGCGATCCCGGCCATGATGCTTTATAGAAAGCAGAAAACGGAACCGACCGATGGCCAACTTCAAAACGCTCGACGATCTCAACGTCAAAGGTAAGCGCGTGCTGGTGCGTGCGGACCTGAACGTGCCGATGAAGGATGGCAAGATCACCGATGCCTCGCGCATCGAGCGGCAAGCGCCGACAATCAAGGAATTGTCCGACAAGGGCGCGCGTGTGATCGTGCTCTCCCATTTCGACCGTCCGAAGGGGAAGGTCGTGCCGGAGATGTCGCTGAAGCCGATCGCGCCGGCGTTGGCGAAAGAACTCGGCAAGCCGGTGGCGTTCGCATCCGATTGTGTGGGCGAAGTGGCGAAGGACGCCGTCGCGAAACTGAAAGACGGCGACATCGTTCTTCTGGAGAACACGCGCTTCCACAAGGGCGAAGAAGCCAACGATCCGGATTTCACCAAGCAGGTCGCAAGCCTGGGCGATATCTTCGTCAACGACGCCTTCAGCGCCGCGCATCGCGCACATGCGACGACCACCGGCCTCGCCTATCTGCTGCCAAGCGCAGCGGGGCGTTCGATGCAGGCGGAACTGGAGCATCTGGACAAGGCGCTCGGCAATCCGTCGCGTCCGGTGATGGCGGTGGTCGGCGGCGCGAAGGTTTCGACCAAGCTCGATCTGCTGCAGAACCTCATCAACAAGGTGGACTACCTTGTGATCGGTGGCGCGATGGCGAACACCTTCTTCGTCGCGGAAGGCCGCCAGATCGGCAAATCGCTTGCCGAGCGCGATATGGTCGATACGGCGTTGGCTATCGTTCACAAGGCGACCGAAACCGGCTGCGTGCTGATCCTGCCGACCGATGTGGTCGCGGCGAAAGAGTTCAAGGCGCATGCCGAACACCGCACGGTCGAGATCGGCCATGTGCATGCCGACGAGATGATCCTCGATGTCGGACCCAAATCCATCGCCGAGTTTGCCAACCGCCTGAAGGTCACCAAGACGGTCGTCTGGAACGGCCCGTTCGGCGCATTCGAAACCGTGCCCTTCGACAAGGGAACGACAGCCGCGGCCAAGGCCGTGGCGGCGGAGACCAAAGCCGGGAATCTGATCTCGGTGGCGGGTGGCGGCGACACCGTGTCGGCCCTCAACCACGCCGGGGTTTCGGCCGATTTCACCTATATTTCCACAGCCGGCGGGGCGTTTCTCGAGTGGCTTGAAGGCAAGACCCTGCCGGGGGTAGAAGCCCTCGCGCATAGCAAGGGCTAAAGCACGCCAGGCGGCGAACCGCCGGTGGATCGCTTCTCGGCCCGCAACAACGGGGCCTGAACGAATGAACGTGAATGAATTGAACGCGATCGCCAAGAAGATGGTCGCGAAGGGCAAGGGATTGCTCGCCGCCGACGAATCCACCGGCACCATCAAGAAGCGCTTCGACGCCATCGGCGTGGCCAACACCGAAGAGAACCGCCGCGACTATCGCGAGTTCATGTTCCGCACCGCCGCCGCGATGAAGACCAATATCGGCGGCGTCATCCTGTTCGACGAGACGATCCGCCAGAAGGCGAAGGACGGCACCCCGCTCATCAAACTCATCGAGAATGCGGGCACCATCCCAGGCATCAAGGTCGATGCCGGGGCAAAGCCGCTCCCCTTATGCCCGGGCGAGACCGTCACCGAAGGGCTC
>JBQCJO010000560.1:0-2277 GCA_051952735.1 Rhizomicrobium sp. | reverse complement strand
TCAGATTGTCCGATTCCAGGATCAGCATTTCAAAACCCCGCAGGCGTTCGCGCGTGGGCGGGAAGGATCGCCAAGGCCTTGAACAATGTCCCCATCTGATCGGGCAGGATCAAGCGTTCCAGTTGCGCGTCGATCTCCGGATTGGAGCCGAGTTTCCCGCGCGCTAGCGTCGCCGCGCGCTGAACAATGCCGAGCGCTTCCAGGAACTCTCCCTGCGGCACCGGCCCGAACGGCGCGGTGCCCGCTTCGCGCGCCGTCTGTGCAAGTGCTGCAAAATCGACATGCGCGGAAAGATCGGCGTCACCCGGCGCTTCCAGCACACTCGCGTATTTATGTGCGGCGACGGCCTGCAATGTTTCACCGAACCCGGCATTGGCATCATAGCCGTAATCCACAATCAGCGCTGCACCGCCCTTACGCGCGATGATCTCGGCGATCTGCTGCGCGATAGCCGTGGAAGAGGGCGATGTTTCATAGAAGGCGCCCATCGGCGCTCCGTCACGATCAGGCGGAAGCATGCTGTTCGGTATCGTCTCCGGCGACAGCGCGAAATCCAGCGTGCCGTCTCGTGCCACCACCATGCGCTCACACCATCCGCTTTCCGTCTTCACGAATTGCCGGATCGGCAGCGCGTCGAAGAATTCGTTCGCAAGGAGAAAAAGCGGCTTGTCGGCCATTGTATCATCGAATTGCGCGATCCAGCGGATGTTCGCGCCGCATGCCGCAAGCGATTCTTTTTGAATTGCCGTCAACGCCGGGCTGTTTTCGACCAGAACGATTTCGGCTTTGGCAAGAAACTCCGGCATCAACTGCCGGATCACGCGCAGCGCATCGCTCATCAAGGTGCCGCGTCCCGGCCCCAATTCCACCAGCCGCGCGTCGGGCTTGCCCTGATCGTGCCAGCATTGCGCGATCCACAGGCCCAGCATCTCGCCGAACATCTGGCTCACTTCCGGTGCGGTGATGAAATCGCCGCGCACACCGAAGGGATCGCGTGTCGCATAATAGCCCGACTGCGGATCGTGCAGCGCAATCGTCATGAATTGGGCGATGGAGATCGGTCCCTGCGCCTCGATCAGCCGCGCGATGCGCTGGCCGAGCGGGTTCATGCGGCCGCCCGTTTCGGCTGCCGGTTGCGGGCCAGCCAGATCACGAATGCGCCGCCAAGAATAAAGGCGAAGGATAGACTCTCGCCCATCGTGATCGGTCCGATGAAGGGCGCGTCCGGCTCGCGGAACAATTCGGAGACGATCCGCAGCACGCCATAGGCGATGAGGAAGACGCCGCCCGCCAGCCCCGGCGTTTCGAGCCAGCGGAATTTGCGGATGCCCACCTGCATGATGATGAGCATCAACACGCCCTCGAGCAGGAACTCATAAAGCTGGCTCGGATGGCGCGGCTGCAATCCCGCCGGGCAGAGGCCACGATTGGCCGCCATGATGTGCGGCGAGCAGAACACCATGCCCCACGGTTCTGTCGTCGGGCGGCCCCACAATTCGCCGTTCACGAAATTGGCGAGACGGCCCAGTCCCTGTCCGATCGGCTCGACCGCGCACACCAGATCGCCGATGGAGAAGAAGGAGAGCTTGCGCTTGCGGCAGAACAGCCAGATCGCAAGCACCACGCCGATCGCCGCGCCGTGGAACGACATGCCGCCTTCCCACACCGCGATGATGCGGATGGGATGGACGAAGAAGTCCATCGGCAGGCCCTGGCAATATCCGCCGCCGGCATCCGGCGTCACGCCGCAGAGGAAGAACCCGTAGAGGATCACCCAGCCGATACGCCCGCCCAGGATCACGCCCAAGGTTGCCCAAACGACAAGATCGCCTGCGTCGTCGTCGGTCATCGGCGGCTTGCCGTTGAACGGCGGATTCTTCCACAGGCTCTTCTGGTGGAGCATCCGCAGCACGAGCCACCAGCCGAGCAAAAGCCCACTGATATAGGCCAGCGCGTACCAGCGGATCGCGAACGGCCCCAGATGAACGAGAACCGGATCCATATCGGGGAATTGAAGGGCCATGGGAGTCCGCGAAGAGGGAGTGGCGAATAAGGAATAGGGGTTTTAGGCGGTTTCGCCCCCGTTCGCTATTCGCCATTGGCCTTTCGCGCTAAGGTGCGGCCATGCAGACCGACAATCCCTTCCTCGACGGGCTCTCCCGTATGTTCACCGACGCCGCCGGCGCCGCCCAAAGCGTGCGCTCCGAGATGGACACATTCATCAGCCAGCGCCTCGAACGCCTCGTCGCAGACATGGACTTCGTGCCGCGCGAGGAA
>JBQCJO010000559.1:0-7234 GCA_051952735.1 Rhizomicrobium sp. | reverse complement strand
GCTTGCCCGCGATCCAGGCGATCGGTGAAGCTTTGTTGTCCGGCGCACAGGTTCGGTCCAAGGCTGGGGGCTGAAGGACCGAACGCTTGCAATACGGACAAAACCCCATCGACATGCAAATCTTTGCACGGGATTTGGTGAAACGGAGTGCTGTTTTGTCGAATTGTGTGCAAGCCAGCTATAGATCACGCCGCAGCCAGTTGAGGGGAATGTGAATGACATATCGCAGCGGCCTCTGGCGCACATCGGAGCGCACGATACCCGAAACATCTTTGGTCAGGTGCGCCTGTTTGATCTAGCACGAGCTCTTCATCGACATTGATGCGATGCTAATGTGGAAGGAGCATCAATGTGCCGTCCAATCTCCGCGAAGTGCACGCAACGAACATCCCAAAAACCTCCGTGCAACACGTCAGACCGGAGGCATTCGGAAGCTTCTATGAGGCGGCCGGGCTCCATGTACGGATGCGGCGTCGTGCAGAGCCTCGGACGATTCTTTCTGACCTTCATTGCCACATGAGTTGCTGGAGCGCGTCGATGTCTCGGCTCGTGAAAAGCGCAAGTTTCTTGCGCGTGGCATCAGGCGCCAATGCGGTCGATTCCTTTATGTCGCGCCGCACATGCTCCCGAATGTAACTTAGGCGCAGAGTAAAATTTGCGCCCGCCAAGGGCTGTACCAATCATCTCGTCAAAGTTTTGACGCCGAACCCGGCCCTAAAAAGCAACGCTACTGCACCCGAGTTTTGGGAGATCCGTGCTCATATCTTTTGAGCATAGCTCTCACTTTATAAAAGTATTATCGCGCTACCGCTTGAACCCCTATCCACTCTCCAACGCTAAATATTTCATGCGATGGTAGGGTCATGAACGGTCTGGAAATACGTGGAAAATCGGTTCTGATCACCGGTGGTTGCGGGGGCATCGGCCTTGGTGTCGCGACCGAGTTCGCCAATCGGGGGCTGTCCGTTCTTCTTGCCGATCGGGATATTTCCGGCGCCGCCGCGCTTTGTGCCGCCAATCCGAAAGTGCGTTGTATCGAAGTCGATCTCGGCAATTTTTCGGCGATCGACGCGAAGCTCAAGCCGATCCTGACTGGCGACGATGCGCCGGACATTCTTGTGAACGGAGTCGGTATTTCACCAAAATATTCGCCCTCGGGCGAGCGTTGGACCGCCTGGACGATGCCTCTGGATCATTGGCAGGATGTTCTGCGCGTCGATCTGGATTCTATTTTCTACACGTCGAGCCTCATCCTTCCGAAAATGATAGAGCGAAAGGCGGGGCGCATCATCAATATCGCGTCGCTTGTTTCTCGAACGAGCGGTGGAGGCGTGGCGCCGATACACTATGTGACCGCCAAGACGGCATTGCTGGGATTGACGCGCGTGACCGCGCAGGAGGCGGGGCCTCACGGCATTACGGTCAATGCCGTCAATCCGGGCCGGATCGACACGCCGATGATTCGGGACGTTCCGGAGAAGGTCAATCAGTCGATCGCCCGGAATATGCCGCTTCAACGTCTTGGAACGCCCAAGGATGTCGCCAACGCAATCGTTTTCCTGGCGTCGGAACTGGCCGATTACCTCACCGGCGTGGTCATCGAGGTGAATGGCGGAATGCATATGGCGTGAACTCGCGCGATCTGGCTTTTATGTATCAGCGCAATTCTTCGGTAGAATTTGAGAGATGAAAAAAAGACCCAACATCGTTGTTCTGATGGCCGACCAGCATCGCGCGGACATGATGGCCTGTGCGGGCGATCCTGTCGCAAAGACGCCCAACATAGATTGGCTGGCGCAGCAGGGCGTTCGCTTCGACCGCACCTATTGCCAGGGGCCGCTGTGCATGCCGGCGCGGGCTTCGCTGGTCACCGAGCGTTTCGTGCGCGACCACGGGGTATTCGAGAACGGCTCCGAGATTCCGAAAGGGATGCCGACATTCCTGAACAGGCTCGACGACGCCGGTTATCACACGGCCGAAGTCGGGAAAATGCATCTATGGATGCACGGTGGCCGGAAGGTCGGCCACACCGCGAACATGATCCCGTTTCTGCGGGATCTGGGTTTCGATGACGCCATTGAAACCGTTGGAAAGCTCGCAAGCTACGGGCATGACAGCGCCTATACGGACTATCTCGACAGCCGAGGATTGCTGAAGTCCTATCGCGCGTTCATCGGCGCGCAGAAGCATTGCGGCACCGCGAATGCGAATGAGCACAAAGGCGATCTTGCGGGGTGGAGCGCCGCGCCGGGGCCGTTGTCCATCGAGGATTACGTCGATGTGTGGCATGGCCGCCGTGCTGTCGAATGGATCGAACAATACAACGACGACAAGCCGTTCTTCCTCTGGGTGGGTTTTCCAGGGCCGCACGATCCGTTCGATGCGCCCGCCGAAGCGGTTCACCGGTTTGCCGGCGCGGATATCCCGATGCCCCAATCCGTGGAAAGGCCCCAGTTGCCCGAAGAAGACGGCCCGTACCGGACATTCCTGCGCCGCATGCTCGCCTATAGCGACTCCGCCTCGATGGACGACGCGGCCATCGTCGCCATGCGCAGAGCTTACTACGCCAATATCGCGCTGATCGACGATGCGGTCGGGCGCGTCATCGATGTCTTGCGCAAGCGCGACATTCTTGACGACACCTGGATCATCTACACCTCCGACCACGGCGAGATGATGGGCGAGCACCGCATGATGGCGAAGATGGTGTTCTACGAACCCGCCGTCAAAGTGCCGCTGGTCGTGCGGCCACCGAAAGGAACGGCTGCGCGTGTCGTCAGCGAACCCGTACAGCTCATGGATCTGGCGGCGACGTGCCGCGAAATCGCGGGAGCAGATAACATTGCCGACAGCGCGGCCTCGTCACTCGTTTCCACAATCCTGAAAAACGAAAAGCCGGTATCCCCGGCATCTATCGCAAGCGAGAATTTCGGTTTCGCGATGTTCTTGACCGAGCAGCATAAGCTTGTCGTTTACGAAGACGATCAGTTGCCCGTTGCGCTTTTCGACATGCAGCAGGATCCGTCGGAAGACCACAATCTCATAAAGGATCCGGCTTCGCGCGGAATCGTGGACGCCATGATGGAAGGGCACGCGCGGCCTTTCCTGTCGACCGCGCCTTTGCGCCCGCATCCGGTATCGCGATCGAAACGGCACTGAACAGGACGTGAGATTCGGCCGGAAAGAAGCTCGTCGGCTTAATGACGCCGACCCAGTGGGGAGAGATATTTTGACCCGGTCAGGCCACGCGTCGGAATCGGAAGCTTTCTTCAATCCGAATGCGATTGCCCTGATTGGAGCTTCGTCTTCCCCGGCGCGGATAGGCGGCCGAACGCTTGCGTCGCTGCTCAAACATGGTTTTGCCGGGCGCATCTATCCGATAAATCCGTCACACGATGTCATTCAGGGCCTGAAGGCCTATGCCCGCATCGAGGATGTTCCCGACCCGGTCGATCTCGCGATTATTTCCGTTCCGGCAGCCGAAGTGCTTGCCGCTCTACGCTCCTGTATCGCAAAGGGCGTGCGCGGAGTCGTGATTTATTCCTCCGGCTTTTCGGAAGCCGGAGGCGATGGCGTCGGCATGCAGGCCACGATCCGCTTTCTGGCGCGCAGAGCCGGTGTGCGTGTCTTGGGGCCGAATTGCCTAGGCTTTATGAGTCTGCCGTCCAAGACCGTTTGCACGTTCGGTCAAGCACCGAACATAGGCCTTCCGAACGGCGGTGGTGTCAGTATCGTCAGCCAAAGCGGGGCGTTCGGGACTTATACTTATGCCGCGGGCCTGTTTCGCCGAATGCCCATCAGCCGCTGGATCACCACCGGAAACGAGGCCGATGTCGATTTCAGCGATTGCGTCGAATGGCTCGTCCAGGATCCCGAGACGAAAGTCATCATGGGCTACATGGAGGGATGCCGCGACGGCGACAGCCTCATTCGCGCGTTGGAGAACGCGCGCTGCGCAGGGAAACCGGTTGTTATCCTGAAGGTTGGCCGGTCGGCCGCCGGCGCTTCGGCCGCGCAGTCTCACACGGCGGCCTTGGCGGGGGACGATCAGGTTTATGACGCGGTATTTCGCCGGTACGGCGTTTGCCGCGCGGCGAGTCTGGAAGAATTCTTCGACGCCGGCTACGCATTCCTTCATGGCCTTGCGCCGAAAGGAAAGCGCGCCGCAGTTATTACGGCGTCCGGCGGCGCGGGAGTTTTGATCGCGGATGAGGTTTCGGCGCAGGGCTTTTCGCTGCCTCCCGTGCCGGACGATATCCAGATTCACCTGAAGAGGCTCGTTCCTTTCGCGGGGGTTGGAAATCCGATCGATGTCACCGCGCAGGTCGGAAACGATCCGCAACTGTTTTCGCAGTTCTTTTCCGCCGTTGCCGGGACCGGGCTTTACGATGCGATATTCTGTTTTCAAGGACTTTCGGGAATAAATCGCGAGCCATCCGAGCGTCTGCTAAACCGGTGGACGGAGCTTCGTGAGAAGTTTCCGGACTTGCCGATTTTCATATCGGCGATGGCGAAACCCGAAGTTGCCGCAGCGCTCGAGGCGAAGAATATTCCCGTCTTCGACGATCCGTCGCGGATGGTGCGCGCTGCTGCCGCGATGTGCGATCGCCAAAATGCCGATGTCATGCTGAGACCGGAGTCCGTTTCCACCTCCGTTGCGTGGCCGAAGCTGAATGAGATCGAGGCGATGGGATTTCTCAGCCGCGCGGGAATACCGATGGCGGCAGGCGCCGTTGCGAAATCCGCAGAAGAGGCCGCTGCGCGCGCGCGGAAGATCGGCTTTCCCGTTGTCCTGAAGATTCTTTCCGCCGAGATTCAGCACAAGTCGGATGTCGGCGGTGTCGCTGTCGGATTGACCGATGAGGCGATGGTGCGCCAGGCCTATGAGAATGTGGTGTCTTCCGCCAGGCGGCATCTGCCCTATGCTCCCATAGACGGCGTTTTGGTCGCGCCCATGGTGAAAGGCGGTGTGGAGGCGATCATAGGGGCGCGCATCGATCCGGTGTTCGGCCCCATGGTGATGGTCGGGCTCGGCGGCACCATGGTGGAGGTGTTGAAGGACGTGAGCTTTTGTCTCGCGCCGCTATCGTTGTCCGAGGCGCGAAGCGCGTTGGATCGGCTTCGCGGCGCCGCCATTTTGGATGGCGCGAGAGGAAATGCGGCGGCCGACAAAGAAGCGCTTGCCGAAGCGTTGGTCAGGCTTGGTGATTTCGCTTCCACGCACGCCGGATCGATCAAGAGCGTCGAAATCAATCCGCTGCTGGTAAAAGCAAAAGGCGAGGGCGTTATCGGCCTCGATGCCCTGATTTCCTGACGTGCGCGCAACGCGCTGTGATGTTCGTCTCATTTCAAACGTACAGACACTTTTTTCGTGATCTCCACGAAATTTCGCACCGTCGGAAAGAGCCAGGTTTCCGGCAACGCGAGCGCAACGCAGTGATGAAGGATTTCCAGGTTCGGATTGGCGAAGAAAATACGCTTTTTCTTTATATCCTCCAAAAAGACCTGGCTGGGCGCGTACCCGATGGCATCCGAATTGAGGATGATGTGCCGGACCAGTTCATAGTCGTCGACCTGATAGGCACCGAGATTCTGGCGTTGCCGGGCGTTCAACTTCGCAGGGAAGAACGCGCGCTGACGCCGCGTCATTCCAATCCCGACCATCGGATAATCCAGGAGATCCTCGACCTGGCACGGCTTGCCGCCTTTTAAAATCTTGTGCCCTTTGCGAACAAAGAAAGACAACTTCAGCGTGACGAGATCCGTCCGCACAAAATTGTGGTCCTGATCGATCGTGCTGTCATCTTCGGAATATTCGCTTGAGCTGATTGCGACGTCGATGGAGCGCGTCGTGAGCGCTTTCAGTATATCGGGCGTGCTTCCGACCTTGGCCTTGAGACTGAGATTGGGAAATCTGCTCAGCATCTCCGTGACCGCCGGCAAGAACATCAACTGGCGTATAACGGGACCCATGCCGACGCGCAGCCGTCCGGAGTCGCCTTTGGCCATCATCCTGACCTCGCGCGCGATGGTGGCGATGCTTTCCATCGGCGGCACCGCGCGGGAGATGATGTAATTGGCGAAGGGCGTGGGCTTTGCGCCGTCGCCGGCGCGCTCGAAAAGAACGGCGCCAAGCTGATCTTCGATGCGGGCGATGCTCCGGCTGAGTGCCGGCTGGGAAATGCCCAATTCGCGCGCTGCCCGTCCTATTCCACCCGATCTGCAGACTTCGATAATTTGCCGGATCTGGCGAACGTCGATTTCTCCCCTGTTATTCAAGTGCACACCTCATTGAGAGAAACAACAAGCTCTCTGGCCGACTGGCAACGGCAATAGAAACTGTGTCCAGGATTTCGCAAGCCACATGCCTTTCCGGCATGCACCCCACAGCCACAAAGCATTTCACCAGCTCTGCCAAAATAGCAAATTTTGCCGGACGATAGGCAGCGAAGCTGGAGTAAAAAGATATGAAAATGAAGGGCGGGGATGCCTTCGTAAAGTTGTTGAAAGCGTTCGGCGTAACCCATGTATTCGGAATACCGGGCGACAGCCTCGGCTTTTACGATGCGCTCTTCAGGGAAGATTCCATTCAACACGTCCTTGTGCGCCATGAGCAGGCTGCGGCGCATATGGCCGATGCATTTGCCCGGGTGTCCGGACGGGTTGGCGTTTGCGACGCCTCGTCCGGCCCCGGCGTCACCAATCTGGTGACAGGTCTGGCGACGGCATATGCGGACTCCGTGCCGGTGCTGGCGGTCGCGACAACCTCTCCCACCAAGATCCGCAATCGTGATAATTTTCAGGAACTGGATCAGCCCGCGCTGCTGCAGACGGTGACGAAAGCGGTGATCCAGATCGATCAGCCGGAGCGCATTCCCGATCTCGTCAAGCGCGCGTTCCGCATCGCGACAACGGGACGGCCCGGGCCCGTGGTGCTCAATGTCCCGTTGGACGTGTTCCTGCGCAGCGCGGAATATGGTGACAACGATTTTCTCTGCAGCCCCGAATTCGGGCGTTATCCCGCGCTGCGCGTCCGCGCGGAAGCGAAAGAGGCGCAGATCGTACTGGACGCGCTCCGCAAGGCGAGCAAGCCGGTGATCTGGTGCGGCGGCGGCGTCATCACCTCCGGTGCGAGCGCCGAAGTCGAAGCCTTCGCCGAGCTTACAGGCATACCCGTGGCTACGACTTACATGGGCAAGGGTGCGATCGCGGAAACACACCCGTTGAGTCTCGG
>JBQCJO010000558.1:0-2682 GCA_051952735.1 Rhizomicrobium sp. | reverse complement strand
ACCAGCGCGCGGTCCTTCTCGAAATACTGGCGGTATTCCTTGTAGGTGGTCGAGCCGATGCAGCGGATGGTCCCCGCAGCCAGCGCGGGCTTGAGCAGGTTCGATGCATCCATCGCGCCGCCTGACGTCGCGCCGGCGCCGATGACGGTATGGATCTCGTCGATGAACAGGATCGCGCCCTTGATGGACTCCAGCTCCTTCACGACGGATTTCAGGCGTTCCTCGAAATCGCCGCGATAGCGGGTGCCCGCGATCAGCGAACCCATGTCGAGCGCATAGATGGTGGAGTGCTTCAGGACGTCCGGCACTTCGCCTTTGACGATCTTGCGCGCGAGGCCTTCGGCAATGACCGTCTTGCCCACGCCGGGATCGCCCACGAAAAGCGGATTGTTCTTCTGACGGCGGCAGAGGATCTGCATTGTGCGCTCGACTTCCGCCTCGCGGCCGATGAGCGGATCGATGCGGCCGGACTTCGCCTTCTCGTTCAGGTTCACGCAGTAGGCTTCGAGCGCCTCGGTGCCCTGCTTGTTCTGCTTCTCTGTGCCGTCCTCGTCGTCATCGGATCCGGTGCCGCGCGCCGTCTTCTGCTGGCTCATGCCGGGGCGCTTGGCGATGCCATGGCTGATGAAGCTCACGGCATCGAGCCGGCTCATGTTCTGCTCTTGCAGGAAGTAGACGGCGTGGCTCTCCCGCTCCGTGAACAGCGCAACCAGCACGTTCGCGCCCGTCACCTCGTCGCGGCCGGAATTCTGGACATGCAGGACCGCGCGCTGCACCACGCGCTGGAACCCGGCAGTCGGCTTGGCATCTTCGCCATCCTCGATCACCAGGGTGATGAGTTCTTCGTCGACATATTTCTGGAGCGATTTCTTGAGCGCGTCGACGTCGACATTGCAGGCCTTCATCACCTGCAGCGCGTCACCCTCCTCCGTGAGCGCGAGCAGAAGGTGCTCGAGCGTCGCGTATTCGTGATGCCGGTCGCTCGCGAGTTTGATGGCGCGGTGAAGGGCCTGTTCCAGACTGCGAGACAAAGATGGCATCGACGGCGCTACTCCTTCTCCATGGTGCACTGTAGAGGATGTTGATGACGGCGCGAAAATTCAATGACTTGCGCCACTTTTGTTTCCGCCACTTCGTAGGTGAACACGCCGCAGATACCCACGCCGTGGCGGTGGACATGCAGCATCACCTGAACCGCCTCTTCCCGATTCTTGTTGAAGAATCGCTCCAGAATATGAACGACGAATTCCATCGGCGTGTAGTCGTCGTTCAGGATGAGGACTTTGTAGAGGCTGGGTTTCTTGGTTTTGGGGCGCGTTTTCGTGACGACGCCGGTTCCATTGCCCGTGCCGTTGCCCGAATCGTCGTCGTTTTCGCCGTTGCTGCCGGTCATGTTCGCCAATTGTAGCGCCGACAGTTTAACGCAAAGTAGAAAAAAACGACCAACCCCTTTTTTGTGCAGGGTTTTCGCCGGATTCAGGCCGGGCGGCCGTCACAAAACGAAAGGGCCCGGCGTAGGTCGCACCGGGCCCTTTCTGGAGCCGTTCCGCATTTGGGGGGAGGAAGCCGCGGAACGATCGTTCTGGTAGTCTTACGCAGCGCGCGCCGACTGAACCGCGTCCACCCACGCCTGATAGCGGGTCTGAAGCGGGCTGAACGCGTCCTTCGCCGTCGCAGCGAAGATCTCGTTCACCTTCGTGACCTGGCTGACGTAATGATCGAACGCCGTCTTCGCGAAATCGGTCTGGAGCTCGAATGCTTCGTGCACCGACTTGGAGGCCAGCACCGCCTTCGCAGCGGCGATCGAGTCCTCGACCGACTGCGTGGAAAAGGCATAGAGCTCGGTGTGAAGCGTCTCGGCGCCCTTGCCGGCAGCGCTCGCCGAGGCAACGACGGCTTCGAGGTTTTCCTTGCCGTAGCCGAGGAATTTGTCATAGCCCTGCACAGCCTTGTCGAAGCTGGTCTTGAAGGCTTCCGCGCCGTTCTTCACGGCGGCTTCGATATGTTCGGCCCCTTCGTTGATCTTTTCGGCCGTCTTGGTCTTCGCCATTGTCGTTCTCCGTTGGTCTAGAGCACCGTTTGGCGGGCCAGAGGCCCTGCTGCAGTGCAACATGACTTATATGCAGTGCAGCAAATCCAAAGTCAAGGGGCGATGTTGCACCGCACAAAAAATTCTCGCGGGCAACCTGAAGTTCCCTCCCGGGACATCTGAAACCGTCTCTTAACCATTCGTAAACGCCCGGGATATAACGTCAATTTGGCTTTGGGACTTGCGAGTCAGGCCGCGTTTTGGTCCTATCGATTTGGGTGGGCGCAAACCTTTCAGGGGTTGGTTTATGTGGGCAGGGCAGCGCGCCACGTCCGGTGCGACAGCAGGGAGGAGCTTTTCCCTGGCTGTTCTTGCGCTCGCGACGATCCTGGCCGCCTGCCTCGGCTCTGAGCCCGCCTTTGCCCGCCACCATGCCGCGCGCCACGCGCCTGCCCGCACCGACTGGAGCAATGTCAGCCTGACCGATCCGTCCAAGGACGCTGCGCTCATCGAGGACGGCGTTTCAGGGCGCATCCTCTACGCGCGCAACGCCAGGGCGCTGCGCCATCCCGCGTCGCTCACAAAGCTGATGACGCTCTACATGCTGTTCGACTCCATGAAGCGCGGGCAGACGACGTTGCGCACCATGATGC
>JBQCJO010000557.1:0-6196 GCA_051952735.1 Rhizomicrobium sp. | reverse complement strand
TGGCGACCGCCAGCGCAAGCTGCGCATGTATGCACGGCAGGACGGCGATGTGACGTTGTGGGCGCAGGAATTCGGCCAGCGCTTGAGCGTGCCGAACAAGAGCGCTGCCGCCGGCTACAACAATTCCGGCTTCGGCATCGCGATGGGCATGGATGGCGGCAGCATCTCCAGCGGCCGCTACGGCGGCGCCTTCACTTTCTATGCGGGCGATACCAGCGAGAAATTCCCGCGCGAGAGCAAGACCACATCCGAATGGTACATGCTGACCGGATATTCCGATTGGCGCGGCAAGGGGTTGTTCTTCGATTCGCAGGTCAGCGTCGCTTATGGCCACCTCAGCAGCCGCCGCACACTCATCATCGACGATCTGTCCGGCACGCAGCTCATCAAGCGCCAGGCCGAGGGCAAGCGCTCCTCGGCGATGGCCGCGGGCGGCTTCAGCACGGGCTTTATCTTCAGCTCCGGCGGCACGGTGCTCATGCCGCAATTCAGCATGGATGCGCTCACCTTGCGCGAAGAGGGTTACACCGAATCCGGCGGCGGCGCGGGCATGGATCTGCATGTGCAGCCCTACTACGCCAATTCGGTTCGCGCGTTCCTTGGCGCCGATCTGCGGCAAGACCTGAAAATGGGCAGCTTCTTCCTGCAGCCCGAAGTGCGCGCCGGTTATCGCTACGATCTGCTGTCCGGTCAGGAGAAGTTGAAAGTGAACTTCGCCGGCGACCAGACGGTTTCGCCGACCGTCTCGCCCGGTTCGCAATTCACGATCACCGGTCCCGATCCCGCGAAGGGGAATCTCGTGTTCGGTGCGGGCCTTGCGGTCACCACCGACGCTTGGTCCATCGGCGTCAACTACGACTATCTGCGCGGCTTCGGCGGCACGAAGGGTACCAGTCAGGACGCGATGCTGACGCTGGTCGGCCGCATCTAGTCTTTTGCTGTTTCGATGAATTTCGCGACGTCCGCTTCGGGCGTCGCGAAACTCACGACAAGCCGCGCCATCACGCGATCGGGCTCGCTCGTCCAGTCATAGAACTTGGCGCCACCTTTGCGCAGCCGCGCCGCGAGAGGCTTTGGCAGCCATGCGAAGACGCCATTGGCTTCCACCGGATTGGCCAAGGTTACGCCCGCGATCGCTGCCAGCCCGTTCCCCAGTGTTTGCGCCAGTTCATTCGCGCGGCGCGCGTTGGCGAGCCAGAGGTCGTCTTTCAGATAAGCTTCAAGCTGCGCGGAAATGAATCGCATCTTCGACACCAGGTGCCCACCGCGCTTGCGGCGATATTCGAAATCTTCGTCCCGCCCCTTATCGAAGAAGATCACCGCTTCTGCGCTCAGGGCACCATTCTTGGTGGCACCGAACGACAGCGCGTCCACGCCCGCTTTCCATGTCATCTCCGCGGGCGTGCAGCCCAGCGAGACCAGCGCGTTGGCGAAGCGGGCGCCATCCATGTGCAACGTCATACCGCGCCTGTGCGCGGTATCGGCAATCGCCCGGATTTCATCCAGCTTGTAGATCGTGCCCAGTTCGGTTGCCTGCGTGATGCTGACCACGGAAGGCTTCTGGCTATGCACACCGCTGCCGAAGCGCGACAGTCCCTCTTCGATCACTCGCGGCGTGAGCTTCGCGCCGCCGCCGTCCAGCAGCGCCAGCTTCGCGCCGCCGGTGAAGAATTCCGGTGCGCCGCATTCGTCTACCGCGATATGGCTGTCCTTATGGCAAAGTACGGCTCCGTAGGGCGGACAGAGCGTCGCCAACGCCAGCGAATTGGCGGCTGTGCCGGTAACCACCGGAAAGGCAGCAACCTCGCGCTCGAAAATTGCGCATAGCCCCTCGCACACGCGCCGGGTGATCGCATCCTCGCCATAGGAGGTTTCGGTGCCGCTGTTGGCGGCGCTCAAGCTCGCCAGGATTTGCGGTGACGCGCCGTAAGCATTGTCGCTGATGAAATTCATGGCCGTTCCTTCGATCGGGCGGGACCGTAATCACAGAAACGCAAACGGGCTAGATATCCGCGCCATTTGATGCTGCAATCGAAGGAGCGGTATGGGATTGGACATGAGCGATCTGGAGAATTTCCGCGCGGAAACGCGCAAATGGCTGGAAGAGAACTGCCCGCCTTCGATGCGGGGCAATGGCGGCGGCGCCTTCGAGGACGATGCCGTCTGGGGCGGCCGCAAGCAGACTTATAAGAATCCGGACGCGAAGCTCTGGCTCGACCGCATGGGCGCCAAAGGCTGGACCGCGCCGTCATGGCCCAAGGAATATGGTGGTGGCGGGTTGTCGAAAGACGAAGCCAAGGTGCTGGGCCAGGAACTGGCACGCATCAAGGCGCGGCCGGCCCTTCTGTCATTCGGCATCTGGATGCTGGGGCCGGTGCTGCTGGAATACGCGAACGAAGAGCAGAAGAAGAAATTTCTACCGCAGATCGTCAAAGGCGAAATCCGCTGGTGCCAGGGCTATTCGGAACCGGGCGCGGGGTCTGATCTCGCATCGCTGCGCACCAAGTGCGAAGACAAAGGCGATCACTTCCTGATCAACGGCCAGAAGATCTGGACGAGTTACGCCGATCAGGCGGACTGGATTTTCTGCCTCGTCCGCACCGACACGACGAAGAAGCATGAAGGCATTTCCTTCGTGTTGTTCGACATGACGACGCCGGGCGTGGAAGCGCGGCCGATCAAGCTCATCTCTGGCCAATCGCCGTTCTGCGAAACGTTCTTCACCGATGTGAAGGTGCCGAAGGCCCAGATGGTCGGAAAGCTGAATGGCGGTTGGGAAATCGCCAAGCGGCTGCTGCAGTACGAACGCCAGAACATCTCGTCCGGCGGCTTCGGCGGCAGCTCAGGTGTCGAGCTGGAAGACATTGCCAAGGAATATGTCGGCACTGAAGACGGCGCGATTGCCGATGCCGACCTGCGCGCGCGCATCACCGCGCACCGCATGGAAGCGCGCGCCTTCACGCTGACGGTTCGCCGCATAGAAGAAGAGTCGAAGGCCGCGAAAGGCCCGTCGCCGGCCGTATCGATCATCAAATACGCCGCCGCGAAACTGAACCAGGATCGCTGCGAGCTGATGGTAGAAGCGATGGGCTCGCAAAGCCTCGGCTGGGAAGGCGCAAGCTACAGCCCGGAGGAAATCCAGGCGATGCGCGGCATGCTGCGGTCGAAGGGAAATTCCATCGAAGGCGGCACGTCGGAAGTGAATTTGAACGTGATCAGCAAGCGCGTGCTGAATTTGCTGGATCATCAATAGGCGAACGCCGCCAAAGAGCGGCGCGGTGGAGGAAATATGTCGGCAGCTGAAAAGCTCAATCCGGAGCTTGAATCTTTCCGTGACGAGGCGCGCGCGTGGCTGGCGGAGAACTTTCCGCCGTCGCTGAAAGATCGCGATGTCTCGATGACCGCGATGGCGGGCATCACGCTGTCGGGCGACGCCAAGCTCTGGCAGGAGCGCATGGGCGCGAAAGGTTGGGGCACGCCGACCTATCCGAAACAGTATGGCGGTGGCGGCCTCACCAATGCGCAGGCGCGCGTGCTGATGCAGGAAATGAACCGCATCGGCGCGAAGAACCCCATCGGCGGCATGGGCGTGATGATGTTCGGCCCGACCTTGCTCGAATACGGCAACGAAGAGCAGAAGGCGCGGCACGTTCCCGGCATCGTCACCGCGAAGGTGCGCTGGTGCCAGGGCTATTCCGAACCCAACGCGGGTTCCGATCTGGCGGCGCTGCGCACGCAGGCGATCGATAAGGGCGATCATTATCTCGTCAACGGCCAGAAGATCTGGACCAGCGGCGCGCAATTCGCCGATTGGTGCTTCTGCCTTGTGCGCACGGACAATTCCAAAAAGCATGAAGGCATTTCCTTCCTGCTGATCGACATGAAATCGCCGGGCGTGGAAGTCCGCCCGATCAAGCTGATCAGCGGCAACTCGCCCTTCTGCGAAACCTTCTTCACCGACGTGAAAGTGCCGAAGGAAAACCTGATGGGACCGCTGAACGGCGGATGGACCATCGGCAAGCGCCTGCTGCAGTTCGAACGCGCGGGCCTTGGCAGCGGCGGCGGCAGCGCCGGCCGCGGTGGCGCAGCGCAGGGCGTCGACGAGATCGCGAAGAAATATGTCGGCACGGATGACAAGGGCCGCATCGCGGATCGCGAATTGCGCGCCCGCATCGCCGAACATCAGATGAGCGCGCGCGCGTTCCAGCTCACCATCGCCCGTGCACCGGCCGAAGCGAAGGCCAACGCTGGGCCGAACCAGACGACGTCCATCATGAAGAACGCCGGCTCCAAGCTGCAGCAGGAACGCGCGGAATTGCTCATCGAGATCATGGGCGCGCAGGGCCTGGGCTGGGAAGGCGAGGGCTTCACGCGCGAGGAAATCGAATCCACCCGCGCATGGCTCGGCGGCAAGGCTGTCACGATCTATGGCGGCACCGCCGAAATCCAGAACAACATCATTGCCAAGCGCATCCTTGGCCTTCTCGATCACCAATAAGATTTAGGAACACGAACATGGCAGTCCTCACCGAAGAACAATCCATGCTGCGCGACGCGGCGAAGAGCTGGGTCAGCGAGAAGTCTCCCGTCACCGCGTTTCGCAAGATGCGCGACAGCGGCAGTGAAGACGGTTTCGACAAAGGCGCGTGGAAGGAGATCGCCGAAATGGGTTGGACCGGCATCATCATCCCCGAAGAGTTCGGGGGCTCCGGTCTCGGTTATCTGACGCTCGGCCTTGTGCTGGAAGAGATGGGCCGCACGCTCACCGCCTCGCCGCTGCTGTCCACGGCCGCGGCGACATCGGCGCTGCTGCTGGCAGGCAGCGATGCGCAGAAGCAGGAATGGCTGCCGAAGATCGCGGAAGGCAAAGCCATCGCGGCGCTCGCGGTGGATGAGAAATCGCATCACGCGCCGGAGAGCATGACGCTCGAAGCCAAGAAGACCGGCGGCGGCTATACGCTGAACGGCAAGAAACTGTTCGTGCAGGATGGCGGCGCGGCTGATGTTCTGGTCGTCGCGGCCCGCACCTCCGGCAAGGCAAGCGAGAAGAACGGCATCACGCTGTTTCTCGTCCCCGGCAATGCGAGCGGCCTGAAGCGCACCAAGCTGAAGAGCGTGGACAGCCGTGGCGTTGCCAATCTGGAATTCAACGGCGTCGAAGTGCCGGGCAGCGCTGTGCTCGGTTCCGTCGATAATGGCTTCGATGTGCTCGACGCCACCTTGGACCGCGCGCGCGCCGCTCTGGCCGCCGAAATGCTCGGCGCCGCGACGCAGGAATTCGAAACGACGCTGGATTACCTGAAAACCCGCGTACAGTTCGGCCAGGTGATCGGCACCTTCCAGGCGCTGCAGCACCGCGCCGCCAAGATGTTCACCGATCTGGAGCTGACGCGCTCCTGCGTCGAAGCCGCGCTCATCGCCATCGACAAGAACGCGAATGATGTTCCCGCGCTGGTTTCACTATCGAAGGCGAAGGTGAACGAGCTGGCGCATCTGGTCTCGAACGAGATGGTGCAGATGCATGGCGGCATCGGCATGACCGACGCGCACGACTCCGGCCTCTATCTGAAACGCGCCCGCGCGGCGGAAGCGACATATGGTTCAGCGTCGTTCCATCGTGATCGCTATGCGCGGCTGATGGGGTACTAGCCCGCAACCCAACTCGTCATGGCCGCTCTTGTGGCGGCCATCCATTTTCCCGAGGCCATTGGTCCGTGTTCATGGATGGCCGGGACAAGCCCGGCCATGACGGCTATTATTTTTGCTTGAGCGTCATATTCGACTTCGCTCCCGCCGGCAGCTGATCGATCACGAGCAGCTTCACCGGCACGGCGCCTTCGTTCTTGCCGTAATGCCAGTTGGCATTCGTCTCCACGACAAACTGGCCCTGCTTGGCCACGAAGCTCTTGCCGGTGTCCACGTTGAACACTGTCAGATTTCCTTCCAGCACATAGACGTAGTGCGGATAAGGATGCTTGTGGATCGGCAATTCCGCGCCCGGCGGGAAGGTGGCGATGGACGTCACCACCTCCGGGTTCGAGGGCACCTCGATCTTCTCGCCCGAAATCGTGGTGTTGGTGCGCGCGAGCTGCTGCACGTCGATTTTCGGTGCGTCAGCGGCGTGTGCGGCACATGACGCCGCCAAAAACCCCAAAACCAAAACAAACCGTTTAATTCCCAACCCCATTGTTCGCTT
>JBQCJO010000556.1:0-2699 GCA_051952735.1 Rhizomicrobium sp. | reverse complement strand
GATCTGAAGCTCGATCCGGGCGTGGGCACCTGCGGGAAAAACGGACAGTCCGTGCCGGTAGGCGTGGGCCAACCAACCTTGCGGATCGACGGGCTGACGGTGGGCGGCACGCAGCAGGCGGCTTGATCTTCGGACTTGATGTGCAGGTGTCATGCGCATAGACTATGCGCATGACAAAGAAGCGTCTGGAAGACCCAGCCCGCCGATTTCGTGATGCAGAGCCGAAGACGCTCAAAGCCGGATCGAAGCGGGCAGTGAATGTCTCCGTCGATACAGACATTCTCGATATGGCGAAGGCCATGAACATCAACCTGTCGCAGACGCTCGAAGAGGCCCTGCGCAGGCGCACGCAGGATGAGCGCGACCGCCGCTTCCAGGACGAGCATCGCGGGGCGATCGAAGCCCATAACCGCTTCATCGAGAAGAACGGCATCTGGAGCAAGAAGTACCGTTCGTGGTGATCCAGTTCGACGTCTTCGAAAATCCCGATCCGGAAAGCGCAGAGGCGCATCCTTATTTCCTGATCCTGCAGGCCGACCGTTTGAAGGAACTCAATACGAGGATTGTCGCGCCGCTCGTGGCTCCAAAGACGCTGCCGGGATTTGAGCGGTTAATGCCGGTTGTTTCGGTTAAAAACAAAAACTTCGTGGTTGATATTACCAATGTCGGCGTTTTCCCGCTAAAGCTGATCCCGAAACCCATCGTCAATCTGGAATCGGAACGCTATCGTATCGTTGGCGCTATCGACCTTATTTTCACAGGAATCTAGCAATGCAGGTTTTCAAGATCCTTCAGATCGACGAATGGGAAGGCGCGAAGGACGCCGGCGTCTATCGCGGCTCGGCCGACGACAAGCGTGACGGGTTCATTCACCTGTCCACCTCCGCGCAACTTGCCGGAACGCTGAACAAGCACTTCCCCCACGCAACGGGCCTGATGCTGGTGGCGCTGGAATCCGACGACCTCGGCGCCAAGCTGAAATGGGAAACCAATGCGGAGGGCGAAAGCTTCCCGCATCTCTATCATTCGATGGACTTCGCCTGGGTGCGCTGGACCTCGCCGATCCCGAACAAGGCGCCGGGTGTGTTCGCGCTGCCGCCGCAGGCGTTCGTTCAGACCGGCACGGGCGGCAAGCTCACCTGACGGCGCCGCGTCATCCGTGACGCAGTTTGAGGCTCAGGATCGTTCCCGAGAGCAGGAACGTGACGATGTTGGCTGCGATCAGCGGCACGTCGTGCAGCAGCAGTCCATAGATCAGCCATAGAAATATGCCGACGGTATAGAGCGAATACATCCGCAGCGAGATGTCGTGCGTCGAGCGCGTGCGGATGGTGTGGATCACCTGCGGCAGGAACGCGACCGTGGTGAGAACCGCCGCGACAATCCCCACGAATTCCGTTTGCATGTTTCTTTTCCCCAACCTGACGCCCGCGCCGACCGTGCCGGGCTTCGTTTCCACTGGCAATCTCGCGGCGATGACTCGCCCTGAATTCCTCGAAGCTGTTCGGCGCAATCCGTTCAACACCGTCATTCTGGAGCGGCTGCCATCGCTCGGCTTGCCCGATTGCTGGCTGGTGTCCGGCGCGCTTTTCCAGACCGTGTGGAATACGCGCACCGGTCAGCGGCCCGATATGCACATCAAGGACTACGACATCTTCTATTTCGATCCCGATACGTCGTACGCCGCCGAGGACCATGCGATCCGGCGCGCGAACGAATGTTTCGCCGATCTTGGCATCGCGGTGGAACTGCGCAATCAGGCGCGCGTGCATCTCTGGTATGAAGAAAAGTTCGGCGCGCCCTACCCGCCGCTGGCGCGCGCGACGGACGGTATCGACCGCTTCCTGATGCACAATGCGCAGGTGGGACTTCGCGCAAACGCAGATGGCACAGAGGTTTATGCGCCGCGCGGGTTCGATGACATCTTCAATTTGATCGTTCGTCCCAACCGCACTCCGAACTTTCTCCCTGACAAGTACATGGAAAAGGCGTTGCGCTGGAAAGAACACTGGCCGGAGCTTACGATCCTCCCAGCCTGAAACTGGAGGACGTCCATGAAATACAATCAGCTCGGCAATACCGGATTGTTCGTGTCCGAAATCTGCCTCGGCACGATGACATTCGGCGGCAAGGGATTTTGGACCGTCGTCGGCGCGCTGGATCAGAAGCCGGTGAACGAGATCGTGAAGAAGAGCCTCGAAGCGGGCATCAACTTCATCGACACGGCGGATGTCTATTCCGAGGGCTTGTCCGAGAAGCTCACCGGGCAATCGCTGAAAGACCTCGGCGTGAAGCGCAGCGACGTTGTGCTCGCGACGAAATGCTATGGCCGCGTTGGCGCGGGACCGAACGATATCGGTGCGTCGCGCGGGCACATCATGGATTCGATTTCGCGCAGCCTGGAGCGGCTGCAGACCGATCATATCGATCTCTACCAGATTCATGCGACCGACAGCGTGTCGTCCGTGGAAGAGACGATGCGCGCGCTGGACGATCTCACGCGGCAAGGCATGGTGCGCTATGCCGGCGTATCGAACTGGCAGGCGTGGAAGATCATGAAGGCGCTGGGCGTGTCCGATAAGCGCGGCTATGCGCGCTTCGAGACGCTGCAGGCGTATTACTCCATCGCCGGCCGCGATCTTGAACGCGAGATCGTTCCGCTGCTGAACGATCAGAAGGTTGGATTGATGGTGTGGTCG
>JBQCJO010000555.1:0-2984 GCA_051952735.1 Rhizomicrobium sp. | reverse complement strand
GTCAAATTTATTATAAATATTATTGTTTTTTTTATTTTAATTTTTGTTGTTTATTTTAATTTTTTTAAAATTTGTCTATTTTTTTGGGGGGTCCCCCAGCCCCGCCGGGCCATGACAAGTGAGTTTGTGACCTCGTTCAATCCAAAGCAGTTCTAGGACTTCCCATGGCGCTTTCCGTTGCGATTCAGATGGACCCGATCGAGCGGATCGATATCGGGGGCGACTCCACCTTTGCGCTGGCGCTCGAAGCGCAGGCGCGCGGCCACTCGCTTCTCTATTACGGTCCGCGCGATTTGACGTTTCGCGATGGCAGGGTGACGGCGCGGGCGCGTCCGCTTTCGGTGCGCAATACGCGCGGCGATCATTTCACCTTGGGCGAATCGTCCGTCGTCGATCTTTCCAGGACGGACGTGGTGTTGATGCGCCAGGACCCGCCCTTCGACATGGCCTACATCACCGCGACGCATATTCTGGAGCGCATCCATCCCAAGACTCTGGTCGTCAACGATCCCGCGCATGTGCGCAACGCGCCGGAGAAACTCTTCGTCACCGAGTTCAAGGGCCTGATGCCGCCCACGCTCATCACCTCGGATCGCGCGGAGATCAATGCCTTCCGCGCCGAGCATAAGGACATCATTCTGAAACCGCTCTACGGCAATGGCGGCGCGGGCGTTTTCCGGGTGAAGGAGGGCGACGAGAATCTCGGCTCGATGCTGGAGATGTTCACCGCCTTCTATCGCGAACCTGTCATCGTGCAGCGCTACGTTCCCGAAGTGCGCAAGGGCGACAAGCGCATCATCCTGGTGGATGGCGAAGTCGCGGGCGCGATCAATCGCGTGCCGGCGGAAGGCGAGGCGCGCTCCAACATGCATGTCGGCGGCCGCCCGGAAGCCACCACGCTCACCCAGCGCGAGAAAGAGATTTGTGCGGCGCTCGCGCCCGAGTTGAAGAAGCGCGGCCTTATCTTCACCGGCATCGACGTGATCGGCGACTACCTGACCGAAATCAATGTGACCTCGCCCACGGGTATCTGGGAGGTGAAGCGTTTCGGCGGCGCGGACATCGCGGCGCTGGTGTGGGACGCGATCGAAAAACGCTTATCTCCAAGGTAGATACAAAGCAAATCTTCAGCAGGCATGCGGAGGCATTTAGATGCATCCAAATATTCAGCACGTCATCTTCGCGGTTTGCAACGAACCCTACTGTGTATGGGGTTGGGATATAAAAGATCGAAATATAGATTTCATCGAGAGGATCGATGAAAAATATTTCGAGTACATATGCGAAACGCATTTAGACCATTTGGAAGCTGAGGGCACCGCGCATCGTGCGGCGATCGCGATACGCGCGAACTACCACTTAGCGCTAGAAACCCTTTTCAGTTTAATCGGCGCAATGTTCCAAGCGCCGGACTGTGTGCCTGCCTGGGTTCTAAAAGCGTCGACGTCGCAAGTACGTTCATTTATCGATGCGATTCGAAAAGGCTACGCCCAGTTCCCCGTTAAGCTAATTAGCGAAACTAGTGAGTATGGCTTTGAGCAGATTTCCAAATTCATCGTGAGTCATACCACTTGGGGGGCGGCGAACGGCGATGATACCGCGGAAAATCTCGCTGGACTTCTACATCGCCTGTCTCACGATTTTTTAGACGAGTATGCTATCAAGGAATACAATAGCATTAAGCACGGCTTCCGAGCGCGCGCAGGCGGTTTTCAGTTGGCGATGGGTATCGAGCACGAGTATGGGGTTTCGCCCCCGGCTGAGGAAATGAAATACGTAGGCGGATCGAAATTCGGGACCTCCTTCTATTCCGCTGAAGTGATTGACTCTGCCACATCCAATAAAAGCGATCCTAACTTTAGGTTACGTCGCAATGCGCTGAACTGGCTTCCAGAGATGACGGCTGGAAGACTGTGGCTTACAGCGATGCTGATAAAAAATATGAAGAGCATGTTACTCGTTTTGAATGGAAGGCAGGCTGGCACGGTGCAGTTCTTTCGGCCAGCCGATGTTCAGGACTATAATAGACCTTGGAGCAAGTCAGTTGGGATCACCAGTTCAAACATGGACACTACGATCTCGGAAGGGGATATTTTTCACGCGACGAAGCATGAATTGAGAGAAAAGCTTAAGGCTATGAAGGTCGGCAGTTAGTTCTTGAATATTCTAATGAGTGATGGAGCGGCTTCATGTTGACCCTTCGCAAATCCGGCGAGCGCGGCAAAAGCAAAACGGACTGGCTCGACAGCCATCACACGTTTTCCTTCGGCGACTATTATCATCCGCAGCACATGAATTTCGGCCCGCTGCGCGTCATCAACGAAGACGTCGTCGCGGGCGGCGGCGGCTTTCCGCCCCATCCGCATCGCGACATGGAGATCGTCACCTATCCCTTGTCGGGCGCGTTGCAGCACAAGGACTCGCTCGGCACCGGCTCCATTATCCGTCCCGGCGAAATCCAGCGCATGAGCGCGGGCACGGGCATCGTCCATTCGGAATTCAACGCCTCGCAAGACGAGCCGGTGCATTTCCTGCAGATCTGGATCGTGCCGTCGGAAGCGGGCAATGCGCCGTCCTATGAGCAGAAGATCATCGACGCCGATGCCATCCGCAACAAATTCGCGCGCATCGCTTCGAACGAGCCTCTGCCCAACGAAGTGCGCATCCGCCAGGATGCGGAGATCTGGGCGGCGCGTTTCGAAGGCGAGGAAGAGGCCATCCACAAACTGCAGCCGGGTCGCAAGCTCTGGCTGCATGTCGCGCGCGGCGATGTGGAAGTCGGCGGCGAGCGTCTCAGCGCGGGCGATGCGGCTGCGATCGTGGACGAGGAGAACATCCTCATCCGCGCGCGCGGGCCTGCGGAAGTTCTGCTGTTCGACGTGGATTAATCGTTTCTCATTGAAGAACACATAACCACCACTTGTCATGGCCCGCCGGAGTGCGGTCCACCCAGGTGAAGGTTCTCCGATGCTGAAGCAGAATGG
>JBQCJO010000554.1:0-2296 GCA_051952735.1 Rhizomicrobium sp. | reverse complement strand
CAACAGGCTGCTACAGCCGCGCCGGCAAAGCCGGATGCGAAACAGCAGGCATAGGCGACTCCCGCGAAGCCCGCGACCGATCCGAAAGCCAAAGGCACCTGAGACGAAACCCGCCCGAATCACCGACACTGGCGACGGGCATGAGCAAAGACGGGGCATGAACGGTCTGACAAAAGTCGTGACGATGGCGGCGGCGCTCTGTGCGTTCGCCGCTGCGCCCGCTTTTGCCGACAGCGTGATCACGTCCACGAGCAGCGGTTTCGGCCGCATCGTCTTCACCTTCGATCCGGCGGCAAACGCCACCGCGCAGATGACCAGCGGCGTCGTCACCGTGAAGGCCGACCGCAAAATCGCGCTCGATCCTTCCGCCATCGCGCGCAATTTCGGCGATTACGTCGCCAGTGCGCGCCTCGATCCGAACGGCATGACCTTGCGCATCGCGCTGTCGCAGGATGCCAAGCTGCACACCAGCGTCTCCGCCAACCGTTTCGCGGTCGATCTGGCGCCGCCGAGTTTCGCCGGCACGCCGCCCGATCTTCCGCCGCCGCCGCCCAAAGTCGCGCCGCCCGCCGATGTGGCGAAGCTGCCCGCGCTCTCCATCCGTGCCGGCGCCTATTCGAATTTCTCGCGCATCGTTTTCGACTGGACGAAGACCGTTGCCTACAAGATCACGCCCGGCACCGGCCATCTGTCCATCCGCTTCGAAGCCGCGCAGCGTCCGGACTTCAGCGCTTTCGAGCGCATCGCGCCGCCCTGGGTGAAGCTTGCGGGCTGGCGCGTGGAGAACGGCGGCACGGTTGTCGAATTCACCGCCGATCCCGGTTCGCGCTTCCACGATTTCCGCGATGGCGCGCATATCGTGCTCGACGTTCTGTCGCCGAAAACCGATGCCCAGGCCTACAAGCCCCCAGGCGACAAGAGCACCTTCGCCATCCGCTCGCTTTCCGCCGACGCATCCACACCGAAAACAGATGCGAAAGCGGATGCCAAAGCGGACACGAAGCAAGCTGCTGCCAGCACCGACGCGACCGCGAAAGCTGCCGCACAAGCCCAGGCGCTCGTCGATGCACAGAGCAAAGAGCCTGCGGACAAGACCGCGCAGCCGCAACAAACCGCCGACGCCACGGCCACATCGCAAGTTCCCGCGCCCGCGCCGATCACCGCCGGTGCGCAGCGCACGCGCGATGGCGCCGTCATCATGTTCGCCAACGCCGCCTATCATCCCACCGCCGTGTTCGAACGCGGCGCGACGGTGTGGATCGTCCTCGATGGCGCGCCGCCGGTCGACATTGACAAGCTGCGCACCGCGCTCGGCGATTTCCCGTCCGCGCTCGACGTCTCCGCCAGCAATGGCACCAGCATCGTGCGCGTGACCTTGAAGCAGCCCGAAGCCGTGTCCGCCGATGCCATCGCGGGCAATCTGAAAGTCACCATCGCGCCGCAGATCGGCAAGCAGCCCATCGCCATTGGATTTGTGCGCAACGACGATGCGCCCAACGGCGCCTATCTCACCACGCTCGTTCCCGGCGCGCTGCGCCAGATCACGATGGACGATCCCTCCGTCGGCGACACGCTCGTCATCATCCCGGCCATTCCCGGCCGCGGCATGGTCGCGCAGAAAAGCTTCGTCGATTTCAACGCCATTCCCACCGCCGCCGGTCTCGTCATCGTGCCGCTGGCCGACGATGTCGCCGTCGCCGTCAACCAGTCGCGCATCCGCATCGGCCGCCCGAACGGATTGGTGCTCAACGCCAATCCCGCCGCCGTCGCGCAAACACCGGCGGATCTGACGCGCCCCGGCGACGGGCCGACCTTCGTGGATTTCACGCGCTGGGCGAAAGCGCCAGGCAAGGGCTTTCTGGATTCGGAGCGCCGCCTGCGCGCGATGATCACCAAGCAGAAGCCGCAGGAATTGAACATGGCGCGCGGTGTTCTGGCGCGGTTCTATGTCGCCAACCAGTTCGTCGCCGATGCGCTGGGCCTGGTCAATCTCATGCAGGCCACCGATCCCACCTTGCAGGGCGATGCGCAGCTTCAGATCATCCGCGCCGCGTCCAACTACATGATGGGCCGTTACAGCGACGCGCATAACATCCTCGCCGCCACCGCCTTCGACAACGATCCGCATGCCGCGTTGTGGCGCGGCCTCACCGAATCCGCGCTCGGCAATGAAGCCGCCGCGCGCCAGGCGCTCACCGTGGCCGAGCCCGTGCTGTCGCATTACCCGATGGATTGGCAAAGCCGCGCGCGCATTGCGCAGGCCGAAGCCGCGCTTGCGGCGGGAAGCCTCGAAAGC
>JBQCJO010000553.1:0-3475 GCA_051952735.1 Rhizomicrobium sp. | reverse complement strand
AGATCAGAACCCGCGCCAATGCCAACGGCAAAGGCCCGCGTCATTACATCTGGATGGCGAAAACAAATTAAAGCCCGTTATACGCTGGCGCTCGCATCAGTGCCGAGCAACCCGTTCGGCCCATGCTGCTCCGTCGAGCCGATGGGAACGAGGATCGCCTTCGACGTCTCCAGATATTTGTCGATTTCCGGCCAGGAGGAGAGATGGAGTTGCATTAGACGTCCTGTTCAGATGGTGACCGCCTGCGCTCGGCGCTTTTCTGCATAGAGGGCTAAGCAGAAGCCGAACAGAGATATAACCAACTTAACTATGGTCACTGTCAGCACATAGTGCCACAAAGATTCATTGCCTTGACGGAACATCGCGACCATTTCGCGCGAACCGTGAAGTAGAGACGCGGGCACAGATGGCTTTTGTACAGTCGCGACCTGCCAGAGCGCCAACGTAAGGGCTGGCGCCCACCCTACAATGAGAAGATGGCGCCATTTACGGTATGCAAAACCAGAAACGATCAAAAGAATCGCGCTCAACCCAACAAGTGCATCTCTCCATTCAAACAGCTTCGCGCCGACCGTATTGTTATAGTAGGCAGCGGCAAGAATGATTGCAGCTATAAGGGCGCCATAGACCACCGCCAGAGCAGCGCTTGTGCGGCGAGCCCACATTCAAGCCTCCAAGAGCGATAGTAATTTCTCCATCGCCTTCTTCCATGCGGCGCGTTCTCTCTCGACCTCGACAGACGACGGAAGCTTGCCGACCTCCAGTGCGATCTGCGCTTTGCCGTCGCCCTTGGCATAGAAGCCGAACTCCAGCTTGCGATCCTTCTTCCATTTGCCGCGCCAGTATTTGTCCTTGGTCTTGCTCGTCTCTTCGAAGGCGCCGGGCGGGAACCAGTCTTTGCGCTTCGCGGTTGCCGCCGCGAAAAGTTTGGAGAGGCTCGCGGGGATCACCTTGGTGACGTTCACCGCATAGGTGCCGCCGACGCGTTCATTCTTCTTCCGCCCGCCGCGCGCACGTTCATATTCCACCGCGATCATCTGCGCCCACCAGCTTGGCGCGCCATGTTGCTCCTTGAGGCGCTTCGCCACTTCCTTATGCGGAATGGACGTCGCTTCCATGAGGTTCAGGATCACGAACCAGCCCATCCAGCCGCGCCCTGTGGCTTCCTTGACCTTCGCCTCGCTGATCGCGGTGGGCGGCCATTCGCCTTCGGTCTTCGCCGTGGCTTTGGGCTTCGCTTTCGCCGCAACCTTGACCTTGGGTGATGCCTTTTTCGCTTTAGCTTTCGCCGCCATGCCGTAATCTCCCTGCCGACCGATATTCTAGCCAATCGACAGGGTTTCTCCATGGCCAACGGCCCGCTGACCGGCGTTCGCGTTCTCGACCTGACCGAATTCATCTTCGGGCCCTATGCCACGCAGATCCTGGGCGACCTTGGCGCGGACGTGATCAAGGTGGAGAATCCGGGCGGCGACCGGCAGCGCCATGGCAGCAAACATGCCAAGAATGACGACATGGGCGCGACTTTCATGTCGCTCAACCGCAACAAGCGCTCGCTCACGCTGAACCTGAAGACCGACGAGGCGCGCGAGAAGCTGCGCGAACTCATCCCGACGGCGAACGTCTTCATCCATAATGTGCGCTCGGATGCGATGGCGCGGCTGGGCTTCGGTTATGAGGAGGTGGCGAAGATCAATCCGCATATCGTCTATGTGCATTGCGTGGGCTACGGCTCGGACGGCCCCTATGCCGGGCGGCAGGCGTTCGACGATCTTGTGCAGGCGGCGAGCGGCACCGCGGACCTGCTGCCGCGCGTGGACGGGAACGAGGATATGCGCCTGCTGCCCAGCTTCGTGGCGGACAAGGTGTCGTCCATGCATGCGCTGTGGGCGACGCTGGCGGCGCTCTATCACCAGAAAGCCACGGGCGAAGGGCAATTCGTGGAAGTGCCGATGTTCGAAAGCTTCACCAGCTTCATGATGGTGGAGCATCTCTACGGCCACACCTTCGAGCCGCCGGTGGGCAAGCTGGGCCATACGCCCGCGCTGGCGAACGATCGCCGCCCGCTGAAATGCAAGGATGGGCACATCTGTATCCAGCCGGTGAGCCGCGCCGCATCGGCAAAGTTCATGGAGCTGGGCGGCATCCCGAACGCTTACGAGAGCGAGCGCTTCCTCTCCGCGCCGAAGGGCAGCCGTGTCGGCGTCTACTATGCCATGCAGCGCGAGGCCGCGATGGCGCATACGGTGGAGGAATGGATGAAGCTCGGCGACGAGCACCGCATCCCCATCATGCGCGCCAACACGCTGGACGAAGTGATGGTCGATCCACATCTGGACGCCGTGGATTTCTTCATCGAGCGCGAACACCCGACGGAAGGCACATGGCGCGCGATGAAGCCGCCGGTGAAATTCTCCAAGACGCCCGCCACCATCCGCCGCGACCCGCCGCGGCCGGGGCAGGACAACGACGAATTCTGATTGGTCGGCTTGAAGCGTTTGCGTTGCGCCGCCAATATCCCGCGCAAATAAAGGAACGCCCATGTCCGATACGCTCATCCCCGTCCCCGCCGATGCGAAAGCGCGCACCTTCGTCGACAAGGCCAAGTATGAGGAGATGTATGCGCGCTCGGTGAAGGACCCGGACGGGTTCTGGGGCGATGCGGCCAAGCGGCTGGATTGGGCCAAGCCGTTCACGAAAGTGAAGAACGTTTCGTGGGACGCGAAGAACCTGCACATCAAATGGTTCGAAGATGGCGCGCTGAACGTCGCCGCCAATTGCATCGACCGGCATCTGCCCAAGCGCGCGAAGCAGACCGCGATCATCTGGGAAGGCGACGATCCGAAGGACAGCCGTCACATCACCTATGAAGAGCTGCATCGCGAAGTCTGCAAATTCGCGAATGTGCTGAAGGCGCACAAGGTCAAGAAAGGCGACCGCGTCACCATCTATCTGCCGATGATCCCGGAAGCGGCCTATGCGATGCTGGCCTGCGCGCGCATCGGCGCGGTGCACTCGGTGATCTTCGCCGGCTTCTCGCCGGACAGCATCGCGGGCCGCATCCAGGATTGCACCAGCACCATCGTTCTGACGTCCGATGAAGGCCTGCGCGGCGGCAAACCGATCCCACTGAAGAACAATGTCGATGAAGCGCTGAAGAAATGCCCGGACGTGACGGACGTGATCGTCGTCAAGCGCACCGGCGGCAAGATCGACATGAAAGCCGGGCGCGACACCTGGTATCACGACGCGGTGGCGAAAGTATCCGCCGATTGCCCCGCCGAACCGATGAACGCGGAAGACCCGCTGTTCATTCTCTATACGAGCGGCTCGACGGGTAAGCCCAAGGGCGTGCTGCATACCTCGGGCGGCTATCTGATGTATGTCGCCTTCACGCATCAATATGTATTCGATTATCACGACGGCGATATCTACTGGTGCACGGCCGATGTCGGCTGGGTCACGGGGCACAGCT
>JBQCJO010000552.1:0-2788 GCA_051952735.1 Rhizomicrobium sp. | reverse complement strand
ATAAAGCTCCTTGCCGCAACCGGCGCAGTGATATGTGCCTTCGCGCTTCTCATGATTGAACGGGTGGGTGCCGGCGCGCTCGGTGCCGTGCTTGCGCAGCACACGATAGGCATCTGCATCCAGGCTCTTCTGCCATTCTTCGTCGGTCGTGCCGACAGGAAAATTCTTGGGGCTGGTCATTCGTCAAATCCCTTCTTGTTCTTTTTATCACGCTTTGTTCGCGCCAAAAGCGTCAATTGTTACCGCCGCCCGCGGTGGCAATCACCATTTTCAAGGTGTCGCTCATGCGGCCCTTGTTGCCGAAATCCCAGTTTCCGCCGAAACCGATATCGTCCAGCTTCCAGCCCGACGCCGCGTTCACCAGATAGGCCGTATCGGTCCAATGCACGGCTTTGTTTTGCGTATCGCCCTGCGCACGCGGATCGTAGGTCAACGCGACGGCACAGCGGCCCGTTTTGCCGTCGCCGGTGCAATCGCCGACCTTATAAGACGTCGCGCCCTCGAAATTGGTGGTGAAAAGATCGCCTTCGACAAGCGGCGGCGTGTTTTTGTTGGCGCTGGCGAACCGTTCCTCGGCCGCACCCGCCTGCGTCAAAAGAGCGTTCAGGTGATCTGAAATATGCGGCGCGTATTTCGCGCGGCCTTTCGCATCCGGGATCCCGTCAGACGGATGAAAGGTCACATAGACGGCGTAGAAACTCTCGGCAGCCTTCGCCATCGCGCCGCTGTCGGCGGCATGGGCCTGCGTCGCGACGGTGAGCGTCGCCAGCACGGCAAGCGCGAGCTTCATGACCGCGTCTTCAACAGATCACGAATCTCGCGCAGCAGAACGACATCCTCCGGCGGCGGCGGCGCGTCGGCCGGATTTGCGGGAGGCTTCGTCTGCAGCCGGTTGATGCCGCGGATCACCAGGAACAGCGCAATGGCGATGACAAGGAAATTGATGATCGTGTTGATGAACACGCCATAGTTGATCGTGACCGCGCCCGTCTTTTGCGCCTCGGCAAGCGTTGCGGCGACGGGCCCTTTCAGCGTGACGAAGAAATTGGAGAAATCGATGCCGCCCATCGCCCAGCCGACCGGCGGCATGATGACGTCCTTCACCAGCGAATTGACGATCGCGCCGAACGCCGCGCCGATCACGACACCGACCGCCAGGTCGATGACGTTGCCGCGCATGGCGAATTTCTTGAATTCCTGGAACATGCCGCTCTCCGCGAGAACTCCGCTCGGGAAGCTAATCCGCAGGGCGCAAGCGGACAAGCATGGCGCGGCTGGCCCACACGATGGCGGCGCCGGCGATAACGCCAAGCGTGTTGGCCAACTCGTCATAGGCGCTCATATCCCTGCCGATTGCACCCTGGATCACCTCTAGTATCGCGCCCATCACGATCAACCCCAGCATCGCCAGCAGCGCCTCTTTCTTCGCGCGCAGAGCCGCCACGGCAAGCACGGAAAGAATGAAATAGGCTCCGAAATGCAGGGCCTTGTCCCACAGATGCGGTTCGCCGTGCGAGGATCCCAATTCACCCCCGACCACGCCGGCCCATGCGGGCAAGAACAAGATGGCGGCCATGCGCACGGCCTTGTCGAAAAAAATTTGCGAGGTCATGAACAGCCGAAAGGAATGCATGATGCTTATAAGCGCATCGATGCGTTCGCGCTATGATTGCGGATCGAGGGTCAGTCGAAACGAAAGGCCAAGGTCCGAGGATTCCACTTTCAGCAGGGCACCGATCTGCTTCGTCAGCCCACGGATCAATCTGAATCCCACGCCGCCGTCTTGCTTCTCATCGAAACCTTCCGGCAGCCCAACGCCGTCATCGGAAATTTCAAGAACCATTTTACCGTTGGCATCGCGGCCGCAGCCGATGGTGATCTGTGCGGGAATGTCGGTGGGATGCGCGTACTTCACCGCGTTCATGACAATCTCGTTGGCGATAAGCGCCAGGGTCTGCGCCTTGTCGGGCGATACCAGGCACTTCCCGCTGAGGCGATACGCAATGCCCGCGCGCTTGTTCAAGCCAAGCGATACCAGCAGCGCATTGCAGCTCTCGACAAGATAGCCGGCGAGATCGAGTTCGGTGGCATGCGGCGTGTCGGCCAACTTCCGGTGCAGATGACTGACGCTGAGGATTTTGCCTGCCATGTCCTGCAGGATGCTGTGCACGTCCGCACGTGGCAGAACTTCCGGCCCCTTGGAGAGCGCGGATGCCTGGATTTGCACCAGGCCGACGATCATCGACAGATGGTTTGCAATCCGGTGATTGGCTTCGCGGATCAGATCGGCGCCGGCGAAGGGGGAAAGGCTCTCGGAGGAGAGTGTGTCGAGTACGGCCATGGGGGCCTCCTCTCTAAGAAGCCATCATAAAAAATCCGGCTTGACGAAACAAGTGAAATCGTAATAATATCAATTAGTTAGATAGGTATTTGTCGCTTTCTTAGCTTTTGGGGCATGGAACTTATTCGCAGGGTTGCCCGTTTAGTGAGTTGAATGAGGCCATACAGCCAAATGAGTGACGGCTGTATAGTCGGGGCAGTGACGCCAAGGAAATAGCAGGGCCATGAACGATCTCACACGCGGAGAGCGTCTGCAGATCATGCTGACGAAAGAAGAGATCGAAGCGCTGGATACTTGGCGTTTTCGGAAGCGCATGCCCAGCCGGGCGGCGGCGATCCGGGAACTTCTCAAGCGCGGACTTGCGGCTGAGGGCTTCGGCCAAGCGGAATCCGGCGGCTGGTCGCAGGATTTCGGGGTCACGGGTCAGTCGCCGAACCAGAAGACTGC
>JBQCJO010000551.1:0-3170 GCA_051952735.1 Rhizomicrobium sp. | reverse complement strand
TGGAACGAGCGCACGGACGACAACCACAACGGCGCCGATCAGGCGATGGCGCGCGATCTGCTCGCGACGCTCGACAAAGGCGCGGCGTTTCCGGTGACGCCCTATGACTCGCTGGAAGCAGGCCTCGTCGTCATGGCCATCGACCGCGCGATGGAGACGAAGCAGGTCGTCGATTGCGCGCCGATGTGGGCGGACTACGACCGTTCGCGCGACAAGGTCTTGAAGTAGTCGACCGCCGCCGGCGCATCCCACGGCGCGGGGCCGTCGGCACGCGCCACGACATTGCCTTTCGGGTCGACCAGCAGCGACACCGGCAATCCATAGACGTGCAGGGACCGCATCATCGCGAGGTTACGGTCGGTATAGGCATCGAGCGCGGCCGCACTGTGCGCGGCGAGGAAGCCTTTGGTCTCCGCTTCGGTGCTGCGGCCGACATTCACGGCGACCACGGTGAAGCCGTCCGGGACTTCGCTTTTCAGCTTGGCAAGCTGCGGCAGTTCCTTCACGCAGGGGCCGCACCATGTCGCCCACATATTGAGCAGCACATATTTGCCCTTGAACTCGCTCAGCATGTGCGGCTTGCCCGCCGCATCGGTGAACGCGACGGCAGGGATGGCTTCGGCCTTGGCCGCCGGAACGAGCGCAGACAGCACCGTGGGCGGATGGTCCGCGTTTACGCTTGTGCGGTTCACATATAGAACGGCAGCCACGGCGATCACGACGACGGCAGCGGCGGCAAGCACGAGAGGACGCTTCAGGTATTCCATCATGGGCACCAACAAGATGTGGGGCGGACGGTTCGGCGAAGGCCCCGCGGACATCATGGCGGAGATCAACGCCTCCGTCGATTTCGACAAGAGACTGGCCACGCAAGACCTGGCCGGTTCGCGCGCCCATGCCCGCATGCTGGCCGATCAGGGCATCATCGCGCAAGCCGACGCAGCATCAATTCTCAAAGGCCTCGACCAGATCGATCAGGAGATCGCATCGGGCGCGTTCACCTTCAAACGTGAACTCGAAGACATCCATCTGAATATCGAGTCCCGGCTCTCCGATATCATTGGCGCGGCGGCGGGGCGGCTGCACACCGCGCGCTCGCGCAACGACCAGGTGGCGACGGATTTCCGGTTGTGGGTGCGCGAGGCTTGCGCACGCGCGGACGCCGGATTACTGGCGCTGCAGCGCGCGCTGGTGATACAGGCCGAAGCGCATGCCGAGACGATCATGCCGGGCTTCACCCATATGCAGCCCGCGCAGCCGGTGAGCTTCGCGCATCATTGCCTTGCCTATGTCGAGATGTTCGCGCGCGACCGTGGGCGTTTCACAGATGCAGCGAAGCGGATGAACGAGTCGCCGCTCGGTGCGGCGGCACTCGCCGGCACGCCGTTCAAGATCGATCGCGACAAGACGGCGAAGGCGCTCGGCTTCGATCATCCGGCGCGCAATTCGCTCGACGCGGTCGCGAGCCGCGACTTTGCGCTCGAATATATTTCCGCTGCGTCCATCGCAGCCGTGCATCTGTCGCGGCTGGCGGAGGAGATCGTGATCTGGATGACGCCGGCGTTCGGCTTCGTCGCGCTGTCGGACAAGTTCACCACCGGCTCTTCCATCATGCCGCAGAAGCGCAATCCTGACGCCGCCGAACTGGTGCGCGCGAAGACGGGACGCATCCTCGGCGCTTTCGTCACGCTTACAACCGTGATGAAGGGCCTCGCCCTCGCCTATGCGAAGGATCTGCAGGAGGACAAGGAAGCGCTATTCTCCGCCGCCGACGCGCTCGATCTGTCGTTGGCGGCGATGGCGGGCATGGCGGCGGACCTGAAAGCCAGTCCGGCGAAGATGCGCGCCGCCGCCGAAGCGGGTTATCCCACGGCCACCGATTTGGCCGACTGGGTGGTCACCCATCTCAAGAAACCGTTCCGCGAGGCGCATCATATCTCCGGCAGCATCGTCAAACGCGCGGAAGAACTGGGCGTGACGCTGGACAGGGTTCCGCTCGCGGAGATGCAGAAAATCGAGCCGGGCATCACAAAAGAAATTGTCACGGTGCTTTCGCTGGAGCATTCGCTAAACTCACGGCAGAGCTTTGGCGGAACCGCGCCGGTGCGCGTGCGCGAGCAGATCGCGTTCTGGCGGGAGAAACTGAAATGATCTTTCGAATTCTTCTGATCATCGGCCTTGCCGTGTCGTTTTCCGCCTGTGGCACGAAGAACGATCTGCTGACGCCCGCGGGCAAGGAAACGCCGAAGGGCCAGAAAGATCCGTCGCGGCCACCGCAGCCCATCGGCCGATGAACCACTTTCAATACAAGGACGGGCGGCTGTTCGCCGAAGACGTCGACCTGACCGCGTTGGCGGAAAAAGTCGGCACGCCGTTCTATTGCTATTCCAGCGCCACGCTGGAGCGGCACTACCGCGTGTTCGCGGATGCGTTTCCGAAAGGAACGCTGATCGCCTATTCGGTGAAGGCGAACGGCAATCTTGGCGTGTTGCGCACGCTCGCCGAGCTTGGCGCTGGCGCGGATGTCGTGTCCGGCGGCGAGCTCAAGAAAGCACTGAAGGCCGGCATCCCGGCGAGCAAGATCGTGTTCTCCGGCGTCGGCAAGACGCGCGCGGAGATGACGCTTGGGCTGGAAGCGGGCATTCATCAGTTCAATGTCGAGAGCGAGCCGGAACTGATTGCGCTGAACGATGTGGCGAAGGGCTTGGGCAAGCGTGCGCCCATCACTATCCGCATCAATCCGGATGTCGATGCGAAGACGCATGCCAAGATCACCACCGGCACATCCGAAAACAAATTCGGTATTCCGTGGTCCAAAGCGCGCGAAGCTTACAAGCTGGCGGCGTCGCTGCCGTCACTCCAGATCGTCGGCGTCGATATGCATATCGGCAGCCAGATCACGGAGCTTTCGCCCTTCGAAGCCGCTTTCGCGCGCGTCGCCGATCTGGTGAAGACGCTGCGGGCCGATGGCCATTCCATAAAGCGCATCGATCTCGGTGGCGGATTGGGCGTGCCTTATGCGCCGACCGATCCCGCGCCGCCAGCACCGGAACTCTATGGCGCTTACTTGTCTAGCGCGGTGGCCGATATGTACTGTGTACTCTTTATGGTACCGGGACTTGTGATAGTCGCGAACTCAGTATTTCTCTTTTTGAGAGTTTCATATTTTA
>JBQCJO010000550.1:0-5969 GCA_051952735.1 Rhizomicrobium sp. | reverse complement strand
ATCGCGGGGGTGGAGATATTTCGCGACCTGGTGTCGTGTTTCGACTATATGGATCGCGACAAGAAAGTGACGCGGCGGGACCGCGACGTGGTTTTCTTCTACACACGGTATGCGAAGAAGCGGCTGGCGCGCTAAACGAAACGGCCGGAGAAATCTCTCCGGCCGCTCGCTTCCATGAAGAAATCAACCGTTAGTGCGGCTGCGGCGTGGAAACGTCCGTGTTGGTGGACGTGTTGGCGTTCGCGCCATTCGGGGTCGTCGTGGCGTTCGTGCTGGTATTCGACGACGCATTCGGCGTGCTTACGCCGGTGTCGATCTTCGTGTCGGTGGTGGGCGTCGCTTTCTTGCTGCACGGAATCCGGGTCGCTTCGCGCGGATCGCAGTTGGAGAGCGATTTGGCGGGCGTGGCGGTGTTGGCTTTCACGCCGGCGTTCACATCGGTGCTCGCGCCAATCGGCGAAGTGGATGTGTTCGTTTGGACGGCGCCGTTTGTGGAGGTCGCGGGCGTGGTGACCTGACCGGTAACGCCTGTCGCGGACGTTGCCGCCGGCGGTGTCGCGTGGGTTGCGGACGTCGCATTGATGGCGCCGCCGACCTGGGCGAATGCGGAAGTGGAAATCGCGAGAGCGCCGCACAGCAGCGCGGTCCGAATGACGGTGAGTTTCATATCATGTCCTCGTTTTGTTTTTGGTGGGCGCGCGTTGACGCGCACCAAGGTAAACGGCGGAACAGGAGCGCCTGTTCCGGTTCCTGTGGAATGGTTCCATCAAACGAGAAAAAGCCGCGACCCCGGGGTGATTCGAACACCCGGCCTACGGTTTAGGAATTAGCCGCTCTCGTCAGCCTAGTCGCTTGATGCAAAAGAGATTGTAGCAAAGGCGAGGCGGCGTTGTATCGGCATTGTCTCGCGGGCGGCGACCCCGGCAGGATTTGAACCTGCGGCCCCGAGTTTAGGAAACTCGTGCTCTATCCAACTGAGCTACGGGGTCGTTCCGCCTTGCTACTTTATCGGGAGTTCCGGAGCAATCGCTGCCGTTCACGCGATCTTATCGAAGGTACCGTTCAAGTATGAAATGGTACCGGTAACGAAGGCGAACAACCCAATCGTTCCGCCGAAAAGAAGCGGCATCAGGAAGATAAGAAGGGCCGTATGTCCCGGGACGGGGTCTATCAAGAACCCGGTGCCGGTGATTTCAGAATACCACGAGGAGGATGGATACCATGACGTTTCTCAAATTCGAGAAGTTTTCGCCGGGTGGCTTGGAGACAAAGTCCTTCGTGTGGATCAATCCCGCTCAGGTGGTCGCGTTGGAGGATATCGGCGGGAGAGCTGTTGTTTCGACTGCACCCGGCCCCATTTTCCTCACTGCTACCGTCGAAGAGGTCAAAGCACGCTTCGAAAATCGTTAGCCGCCCGTTCCGGCACCATCATCTCCGCTCAACGCCTTCTGCTTCTCTGGCGACACCGGAAGCACCATGAGCGGTATGGCGAATGAGCCAGCGGGGGTCGAGAGAAGCGCGACATGGTGCATCCCAGTCTCCGCGACGAGTTGCGCGTAGCGCTCGTTGAACCGCTTCATTTTCGCCTGGAGATACTTGGCCTTCTGTTCTGGATTGAGGGCAATGCCCCCTTCGGTAGCACTCATATCCTCATCGTACCATGCGCGCGCCATTCGACTGAGCGTAGGGTGGATAAGGTCAGTGCTTGAAGTACTGAACCACGATGAGGGCGACAAGTCCCGCGAAGATGTAAGGAAGCCACTGCATCTGCGACGCGAGGCGTTCAACTAGATGCGGGGTGAGGTCTGCGGCCGTCTCTACTTCGTCATCCGCGACACCCTCAAGACGATTCAGCGGGCTTGCGTCGGTGACCGCGATTTCCACTTCGGTAATGTTTACGTGGTCTTCGTGCGCGAGCCGTATGTGCGGGAAGGGGTCTTCGTAGAAGTTGTGAGATTCCATAGCGGAGTGGAGGAGCGGCACCATCGCGGAAAAGCCGACTACAGGGTTCGCTCGAGCACCTATCTCATTCCAAAGCCAGTCGAACACTTCCTCGGTGGGATGCAGGTTAAAACTGAGGGTGTCCTTCGCGATTTCGAAATCCTCGGCATGGAAGACGAGGGACTGCTCGGGCTTGCCGGGAGCGATATGGACGAGGATCGGTGCGTCGATGCGATTTATTCCCTCCTCGCTCACCGTCTCGGCACGGTATTTTGCGGGCTTCCACCGAGCGGAGATGTAGCGAGGAGTTCGGACACGTTCGTTCTCCCCTGGGCCCACAAAGCGTTTTTCCATGCGCTCGACATTCTCAAGACGCGCATGGATTCGGTTGGGTGAGCGGGTGAGATCGTATTGGCCGCCGTCGAACGTGACGCGGAAACCGCCATTATCTAGCTTGGTGTATCGCTGCGGCATGAAGCCCCCTTCTCAGGAGGTTATAAGAAACTTCTTCCCGTCGACGCGGACGCCGCGTTTTCGGTACGATTTGCCGCAGTTTATCCACAGCATAAAACTTAAGTTGTTTCACCTGAAACATCGCTAAGTGCTTCGACGCATTGAGAGTCTGCCTAATCCTGTCGACGAGCGTCGCTCTTGCATTCGCCCCCGGCCGTTCCCCCTAATACCCCTGTCGATTCGACGCGACTTATCCGAGTTAATGGAGAGGTGTGCGTGGACGACAAAACCAAAGCAAAATTGGATTACAGCCTATCCGTCGCCGCCCGAGTGGTGCCGGTGCTCGTATTCATATGGAACGTGATTAGAGACATATTCCACCTGGGCGGACGGCCGTGACTTGGTTTTGAAAGGGCGAAGCGATGCCTATCAACGCACAGAAATATCATGTTCTCCCGCGGGTAACCGCGACCGCTATTTTGATCACCTTAGTGGGTTCCGTGCTTCTTGCCTGGAGCCAAGCATTTGACAGATGGGAAGGTCTCTTTCACCCCGCGTTCGTGCGAGGCGTTGGTCTGTATGTATTCGCCGAGTACCCCGCATATGTCGCTGCTTACTGGCTCATCGGAGCAATTCTCTTTCGGCCGATCATTCGCGCTCTTAAAAGCATTTTGGAGCAGCGTGAAGAAGAGGAAGAGTTCAACGACTATCACACTAAGACCGCTATCTATATGGCGTGGCCCATCGCGGCGGCGGTCGCCTTTATCTATGCGCCCGTGATTCATCTGCTCCGCTACGCGTTTAAAGACAACGGATAGGATGCCGAGATACCGGCCGAGAAACGATCAAAGGTCTCTCTGGTTACCGTGTCTCGTGAAGGGCACGAACGCGCGGTGTGTCCTTCATGCTTGCAAGCGCTGCTCTCTTTATCTCTAAGGGCGGCCTTCGATGGAAAGCCAGCGCGTGCGGTTGAAGCCGCGGATGTTGGGCGTCCAGCCTTTCACCCAGGGCTGCACGATATCCATGGTGAGCAGGAAATAGCACGGCAGCCACGCGTATTCGTCGAGCGCGAGTTGCTCGGCCTGCTCCATCAACGCGCCGCGCTCTTTCAGATCGACCGTCTGCTGCGCCTTGTCCATCAGCGCGTCGAACTTGGGATTGGAATAGCTGCCGTAGTTGTTCTCGCCGCCGGTGCGCAGCAGATCGAGGAAGTTGCTCGCGTCGTTGAAATCCGCGATCCATGAGGCGTTGGCGATGTCGAAGTCATGCTGCTGCATGCGGGCCAGATGCTGCGCGATCTCCACCGAGCTGATGGTCATGTCGACATAGATCTTCTTGAACATCTGCTGGATGACGGCGGCGCTGCGCCGCTGGTCCGGATTGGTGGAGGTGGCGTAGATGAGGCGCAATCGATGCCCAGGGCCGTATCCCATGTCGCGCATCAGCGCGCGCGCTTTTTCGAGACGCGCGGGATAGGGGAGGGATTTGAAATCCAGCGCCGCGCCGTTCGGATAGTTCGCCACGCCCGGCGGGATCATGTTGTAGGCGGGCGTCTCGCCGATGCGCCGGATCTTGTAGACGATCGCTTCGCGGTCATAGGCCAGCGCCAGCGCTTCGCGCAGCCGCGCATCCCGGAACTGCGCGCGCTCCCTGTTGAACACGATATAGTCCACGCCGAGATAGGGCACGCTCTTCAGGTCTTGCGGCACGTTTGCGCGAATCCAGCCAATGGCGGCGGCGGGATAAGGGTCTTGCGTGTCGAGCTGATGGCCGCGGAATTGCGTGAGAGCCGATTGCGCGTCCGGCGTGTTGAAGTAGCGGACCGTTCGGATGTGCACGTCTTTCGCATCATAGAAGCGCGGGTTCTTCACCAGCGTGACGTGATCGTTCGGGATCCAGTCCTTCACCGTGTAGGGGCCGTTCGAGACATAGTTCGCGATGCGCGCCCAGGCGTTGCCGTATTTCCTGTAGGTGTGCAGCGGGATCGGATAGGCGGCTTCGTGCGTCAGAAGCTCCGGCAGATAGCTGGCGGGATGCTCAAGATGCACGATCAGCGTCCGTGCATCCGGCGCGCTGACGCCAAGCGCGGATGGCGGAAGCTTTCCGGCGCTGATCGCGCGCGCGTTCTTCACCACCCACATATTGTAGGCATAGGGCGCAGCCGTTTTGGGATCGAGGATGCGTTGCCACGCGAACACGAAGTCGTTCGCGGTGACCGGCACGCCGTCGGACCACACATGCTTGCGGATGTGGAAGGTCCAGGTCAGGCCGTCCGGCGAGACGCTCCAGCTTTCGGCGGCGCCGGGAATGGGCCGCGCCTGCGCGTCCTCGGTGGTGAGCCCCATCTGGACGTCGCCCAGGACGTTGTTCTCCCACTGGCCCTGGATGAAATGCGGATCGAGGCTGCGGATTTCCCCGCCATTGCCGCGATTGAGATAAGGCCCTTCCGGCTCCGGCGGCGAACAGGCCGCGGCGCAGAACAGAAACAGGATTGCGACGGGACGGAGAAGGCGCCTCAGACGTCCACGATCTTGCGATCGAGCGAGAGATAGCGCGTGCGATGGACGTTGATGTCGTTGTCGGTCCAGTTGCGCACCTGCTTGGAGACGATATTGCGGGACACGGCGTAGAAGACCGGCGCAAACGCCATATCGTCAAGCATAATCTGTTCGGCCTGCTGCAGCACCACGGCGCGCTGTGCGGGATCGCGGATGTAATCGGACTTGTCCACCAGCGCGTCGAACGTCCGGTTCGAATACAAGCCGTTGTTCATGTCCCTGGACGAGGTCTGCGCGAGGAAGAGGACGTCCTTCGCGTCGAGATAATCGAGGTACCAGCCTGCCCATGCGGCTTCGAATTGCTGCTTGCGCATCTTGTTGTAGTGCACCTGCGCATCGGTCGGCGCGAGATTCACGTCGGCGCCGATGGCGCGCCACATCGATTGCAGCGCCACCGCGACGAGGCGGACATCGCTCTGGCCGGAAAAGCTGTATTCGAACGACAGCGGATTGCCGGGGCCGTAGCCGGCTTCCGCGAGCAGCGCTTTCGCCTTCGCGACGCGCGCAGCCATGCTCATGTTCATGAACGCGAGATGCGGTTCGCCCGGATAGCCCGGAACGCCCGGCGGCACCATGGCGTAGGCCGGCTTTTCGCCCGCGCGCATCACGCGTGCGGCGATGATCTCGCGGTCGATCGCCATCGATATGGCCTTGCGCACGCGCAGGTCGTTGAACGGCGGCTTGGTGAAGTTGAACTGGATGTAGTTGAGCGCGACGAAGGGCGCGACGTGCAGATAACCCGGAAGGTTCTCGCGCAGCCAGCCGATCTCCGACGGCGGCACGCCGAACATGACGTCGAATTCGCCGGCGCGGAAACGTTTCAGCGCCGAGGCATAGTCCGACGACGGGTAGAAATTGACCGTCTCGATGTGGACGTTGTGCGCGTCGTAGAAATTGTTGTTCTTCACGGTCGTGATGTGATCGTTCGGAACCCATTCCTTGAGCGTGTAGGCACCGTTCGTCGCGATGTTCGCGGGCTGCAGCCACTGGTCGCCATGCTTCTCGATGACGTGCTTC
>JBQCJO010000549.1:0-12281 GCA_051952735.1 Rhizomicrobium sp. | reverse complement strand
GCGATGCGTTCGGCGGCGGCTTCGATATCGGAATAATTGGGGAGACGAATGGACATGGGGCCACTTCGCCACAAGCACGAGGCGCACACCAGAGCGGACCGGCATTGCAATTTCGTCTTGCAAATTTCCCCGGCAGGGCAGAATACGGGAGGGCCGCGCGGCCTTTTCGCGGCCTCAGATCAACCATCCAACCCTTCGGTAGCGCGCATGCTGAAAGTCTATCAGCTGCAGAATGGCGGCCTGCGGAGCAGCGATGTTCCGGCGGAAAGCGGGATTCCGGCGGCATCGCTCTGGATCGACCTGCTCAATCCCACGCTCGATGAACGCCGGGCGGTGGACAAATTTCTTGCCATGGAATTACCCACGCGCGCCGACATGGAAGAGATCGAGATTTCCAGTCGCCTCTAACAAGAAGACGACGGCGTCTTCATGACGGCATTGATCCTTTCGAACTCGGAGTCCGACACACCCAAAGCGGACGTGGTGACGTTCGTCCTGGCGCGGGACAAGCTGGTGACCATCCGCTATATCGATCCGCAGCCATTTCGCACTTTCGCTGCACGCTGCGAGCGCACATCGCACTACGCCGGCAAGGCTGAAAACGTCCTTCTCGGCCTGATCGACACGATCATCGACCGGATGGCCGATATTCTGGAGCGCATCGGCAACGAAGTGGAAGCGATCAATCACGAGGTGTTCAACCCGGAGGTCAAGGGGCCCATTGGCGCGAAGGACTTCCAAGGCGTGCTCAGCCGCCTCGGCATGAAGCACGGCGCAACATCCAAGATGCGCGAAAGCCTCCTCAGCATTGGCCGTGTGTTGACGTTCCTGACGCAGGCTGTCGAAGGCAAAGCCAACAAGGATGTTAAGGCCCACATCAAGACCCTGACCCGCGACGTGCAATCGCTACAGGATCACTCGTCCTTCATCGCCGGGAAACTATCTTACCTGCAGGACGGAACGCTCGGCCTCATCAACAACGAGCAGAACAACATCATCAAGATCATGTCGGTGGCGGCGATGGTGTTCCTGCCGCCGACGCTGATCGCTTCGATCTACGGCATGAACTTCAAATACATGCCGGAGCTGGATTGGTTTTATGGCTACGGATTGTCGGTTCTGCTGATGATCGTGTCCGGTGTGGTGCCCTATTTCTGGTTCAAGCGGAGGGGATGGCTGTAGAGCGATGCATCATCCGGGGCGGGGCATCGCGCTCAAGCTGAGCGCCACCTTCGTGTTTTCGCTGATGTATGCCCTCATCAAGCTGGCCGGCGACGTGCCGGTCGGCGAAGTGATTTTCTTCCGCTGTTTCTTTGCCTTGGCGCCGCTGATCGCGTTCTGCTTCTTCACCGGCGGACTTGCCAACATGGTGCGTACCCAGCGCACGGGCTCGCATGTCGCCCGGTCCCTGGCAGGGGCCAGTTCCATGTTCCTCAATTTCGCGGCGGTCCAGCTTCTGCCGCTGGCCGATGTCACGGCCTTCAGCTTCGTTGCGCCGATTTTCGCCGTCATTCTCGCGGCGATCATCTTGCGCGAGCATGTCGGGCCCTATCGCGGCTTCGCTGTGGTCGCGGGCTTCGCGGGTGTCCTGCTCATGCTGGAGCCGCATGGCGGCGTGAGCCATATCGCGGTCTCGGGCTTCAGCACCGGCGCCGGAATGGCAATTGGCGGCTCGGCCCTTTCCGCGCTGGTTGTTGTCATCATCCGGCAGATGAGCACGACGGAGCGCAGCGAGGCCATCGTGTTTTATTTCATGACCGTAGGGTCGTTGCTGAGTGCCGCGACCATGATCTGGTGGCGCACACCACTTTCACTGGAGCAAACGATCCTGCTCGTCGCCTGCGGGCTTCTGGGCGGCATAGGGCAGATCACGATGACGTTCAGCTATCGTTACGCCGAGCCGTCCCTGCTCGCCCCATTCGACTATCTGGGAATGGTGTGGGCGGTGTTGCTGGGCTTCTTCCTGTTCGAGGAGGTACCGGAAACGATGGTGCTGGCCGGGTCGGCAGTGGTCATCGCGGCAGGATTGTTCATCGGCTGGCGGGAACGCAAACGTCACCGCATCATCGCGTCAGTCAGCGACTCTTCACTGTCCTCGACCTGAGCGGATCGCATCCAGTTCGGCCACGAAGGCATCGCCGAAATACCACGCAAGCTCGCCGCGCAGACCGTCATAGACGTTCGGCCCCTGATCCACGCAGATGAGCGACTTGTCTTCCAGTTCGCCAGACGCCACCAAGACGCCACCTTCGAAGGTCAGCGGAAACAGGATGCTCACCAGCGGCTTGAGCTGGTGATAGTCGATGCCGTTCTCCAGACAGTAGCTGTGAATCTTGCAGCCACGCGCTTTGCGGTCGAGGAACACGCAGGCACCGTCCTTCACCCGCGTGCGTGCCTGCGCGCCGCCGGGAAATTCCGGATCGGTCCAGCGTTGCTTCGTGAACCATCTGGCACGCGGCACGCCGACATGCGCCTCGAAATCCGGCCCCAGCGCTTCGATGCGCGCCACATTCTCAACGTCGACGTCCACGCCGTAGGAACAGCACTGGTCCTTGCAGAACCCGCACGACATGCAATGCGTGAAATAGCGATAGCCGAAGATCGCGGGATCGACGGCGCGGATGACCGGCTGGCCGAATACGGAGGGGTATTCGCGCGAAAGGGAAATCACTGAAGGACTGCGGCGATGATCTTTTCGAGCGCGCTGCCGTAATCGAAACCTGCTTCGGCGCAAGCGGCGGCAAAGCCCGCATCCCAGTCCAGCGATGGATTGGGATTGACCTCCAGGATCATCGGATTGCCCTGCTCGTCCACGCGGAAATCCACTCGTGCGAAGCCGCGATTGCCGAACAGCGTGAATGACTCTTTCGTGAGGCGCATCAGTTCCGCGGCCAGCTTCGGATCTTCTTTCTCGAAACCGAACGCGCGTACAGAGCCTTTGCTCTCTTCGCTGTCGTCATCCCATTTGCACGCGTAACCGACGATGCGCGGCTTGTCGGGGTTCCAGCTATCCAGGAACTGAATTTCGGCCAGCGGCAAAACCTTCAGATCGGCACCGTCTTCGATGACCGAAATGTTGAATTCCCGGCCTTCGACATAAGCTTCCGCGAACCAGCGGCCGCCATATTCGTTGAAGCATTTCTGCGCGCGCAACGGCACATCCGCGCCGAGAACGACCGCGCCGTCATCGAGGCCCAGCGATGCATCCTCGGTTGAGGACTTCACAATGTATTTGCGACCGGGATCGAGCCCCTTCCAATGCGGGCCGGTCGCCCAGTCGGGCGTCGGTAAGCCAGCGGCGCGCATGATCTCTTTCGCGAAAGGCTTGTCGCAGGTCGCCACAATCGCGGCAGGCCCGCCGCCGGTATAGCGCAAGCCCATCTGCTCCAGATAAGCGGGCGCCACGGCAGAGAGTTGATCCTGGCCCAGCGCGTGCTCGACCATGTTGAAGACGATGTCCGGCTTTACGCGCGAAACCTCTTCCACGAATTTTTCGTAGTTCGCCTCGAACGGGGCCAACTCGACGAAGTGTCCCCGCTTGGTGAGTGTCTCGCCGATCTGCTTTGCCGTGAGGATCGAGTCCTCAATCTCCGGCGGCGCCTGCGAATCGGCGTCGAGATGCAACACAAGTACGCGCATGCATTTATTAAGCCGCGACTCGGCGCCTCGGCGCAAGTGTCGGATGGCGTTTCAGAAACGAATCCATGATTCGCTTGATGAGTTGCGCATAAGGCACGCCCTCATAATTCGCGATCAGGCAGAGATCCGAATGATCCGGGCGCATGCCGGCAATCGGATTCACCTCGATGAAATGCGGCTTGCCGTTGCCATCGCAGCGAATGTCGATGCGCCCGCCGTCGCGGCAGCGCAGTGCACGCCACGCGGCCAGTGCAACTTGTGCGGCGGCCTTGGCTTCGGGCAAAGGCGTTACACGCTCAATCGTCACGCGCGCTTCCCAACCTTCGCCCTTGTTTTCCAAGCCATAGCCATCACCGACCCAGCCTGCGAGCGGAACAATTTCGGTGACACCCAGCACCTTGGCATCTTCGCCCGTGCCGGTGATGCCGACCGTGAATTCCCGGCCGGCAAGGAATGTCTCTACCAGAACCGGCTGATTGAACTTGCGCAGCAAGTCTTTCGCCGTCGCAGCCAATGCCTTTTTGTCATTGACCTTGGACTTGGCGTTCACGCCTTTGCCCGAACCTTCAGCGACCGGCTTGAGGAATAGCGGGAAGGGCAAATCGATCTTCGCGATGTCGGAAACTTTCTCGATCAGCGTGAAATCCGCTGTCGGAACGCCTTGACTGCGCACGACGTGCTTGGTCATCGCTTTGTCGAGCGTCAGCGCCATCGTCAGTGCATCGGAGAAGACATACGGGATCTGATAAGCGTCCAGCAGCGTCGGCACCTGTGCCTCGCGCGCCAGGCCATACATGCCTTCGCAGAAATTGAAGACCGCATCCCAACGCTCACCGGCCACCAGCGCCTCGGCCAGCTTTTTGATGCCGCCGATCTTGACCGGCTGCCAGCCCTGATAGGCGAGCGCATCGGCTATGGCGTCGATGGTGACTTCGGCGTCGAACTCCGCCGTCTCTTCCTCGCTATAGCCTTGCGCGAGATAGTCGGACTTCAGGTCGTAGCAGATGCCGATACGCATCATTCGGCCGCGAGCTTGTGCTTCGGCTTGCGCTTGTCAGCGCCCAGCGTGCCGCCCGGATCGGGATAGGAGTACGTCCCACCTTCGAAGTTGCGCAGCAGCAGGTTGTCGCCATCGCGGCCGACCACGCAGTCCGGCGCGATCTGGATCTTGCCGCCGCCGCCGGGGGCGTCCACCGCGAAGATCGGGGTGGCATAGCCGGTGGTGAAGCCGCGCAGGCCCTCGATGATCTCGATGCCCTTCTCCACATTGGTGCGGAAGTGGCCGGAGCCTTTCACCGGATCGGTCGCATAGAGGTAATAGGGCTTCACGCGGCGCTTCAAAAGGCCATGCATCAGCGGCTTCATGATGGAGATGTCGTCGTTGATCCCCTTCATGAGCACCGTCTGCGAGCCCAGCGGGATGCCCGCATCGGCCAGACGGTTCAGGGATTCCGTCGTCTCCGGCGTGAATTCGCGCGGATGGGTGACGTGGATGGAGAGGAACAGCGGATGATGCTTCTTCAGCATCTTCACGAAGTCTTTCGTGATGCGCTGGGGCAGCACCATCGGGATCTTGGTTCCGAAGCGCAGGAACTCGATGTGCTTGATCTTGCGCAGGCGGGTCAGCAGGTAATCCAGCTTCTCATCGGCGATGGAGAACGGGTCTCCGCCCGACATCAGCACGTCGCGGACCTCGGTATGCTCTTCCAGATAGGCCAGCGCCTGTTCCCACTGCTTGGGAGAGAACTGGTACTCGCCGCCCGGATTGCCAACCGCGCGGGCGCGGGTGCAGTAGCGGCAATAGGTTGAGCAGGTGCCCGTGGTCAGGAACAGGACCCGGTCCGGATAACGATGAACGATGCCCGGCGCGGCCGTATCGTGGTCTTCGGCCAGCGGATCGATGGATTCACCCGGAAGGACGATGTCTTCCTTGGTGGTGATGACATGGGTCCGGCGGAGCGGCTCGTCCGGGTCCTCACGGCCCATCAGGCTCGCATAATAAGGCGTGATTCCCACCGGCAGCGGACCCTTGTGCCGGGTGGCGGCAATGCGCTCCTCCTCCGACAAGACAAAGATGCGCTCCAGATCGGCGGCGCTGCGGATGCGGGACCGGAATTGCCAATGCCAGTCATTCCAATCGGCGGAGGTCGTTCCCGGATAGAAGCGGCGATAGAAGGCTCGCGTCTCTTCGCCTACGGGAAAACTCAGGCGCGGCTTGGACTTAGCCTTGCCGATCCGCTCTAATTGCTTCGCATTCTGTGCCTGGAGAACGGTACTGGCGGCTGGCTTCTCTTGGCTGGCTCGCAGCGAGGACTTGGCAGTGTGCCCTCGCAACAGTGGGAGACTCATTGTGGGTCTCAGAATGCTCCTGCTAGCACCTCGAAGATCCCAGCGATCTCAACCGGTGAAGCTCTATACACAGCGATAATTATATCGTTCACCGTCTTGTCAAGTGTAGGCGCAGGAAAACTCCAATTCGAACCGATTTCGATCAATAAAACTGCCAAGTAAAACTGCCCGCCGATTGAAGTTTATTCAAGTAAAAGCGATGCGATGCGCGCGCATGCCTCGTCTTCTAAATTTCAGCGAATGTTGCTCGTCGCAAGACGAAACGATGAAAGCATGCGCGATCATTCGCGAAGCTTTGCGCATACGCGCGACTCACATGCGATGATTCGCGTTTGCTATTTCCGAAAAGTGATTCAGGACTGACTCGCACGCATCAACGCGAAGGCTGTGGACCGCGATAGTCGCGCGCATCGTATAGCTGCGTGACACGAAGACGATGACCGCCGATGGGTATCGTGACCGTATCCGCCAGCGTGTTCGAATCGAAGCTATTGAGCACCGATGGCGCCTCCTGGGGGGATAGCACCATCAACACGCGATGGGCCGGCGGGGTCAGACGCAACGTCATCTGGAAGTGATCGTCGTCATGCAGGTCCTTGTCCCACATGCGGACGAAGGCCGTGCGAGGTGCCGCGTAATAGAGCAACTCTGCCATGATGCTGCGGTTGGCCGCGGAAACGATGGCGTAATGACCGCTATTGGCCTGCTCGGCCACCGCATTGCCGAGCTGCTCCCATCCTTCCATGCGCTTGAAAGCGTTGCCAACGCCCATGACATCGGCCGTATGCGGCGACAGAAGGATCAGCCATAGCGCGACCATCGCCACGCCATCGATGGCGAAAGATATCCACAAGAGGCGCGCATTCCACACACCGGCAAGTGCGGCGACCGCGAGCGGTGTCGCGGCCACATAGGCGGTGGCAGCCCAGTTCGCATTGGCTTCGGAGATGAACGACTGGATGACGATAAGGACCAGCGGCGGCGCGCAGAACGCAAGCAATACAAGGCTTCTGGAGGGCCGCTGCGGACCACGCGCCAGATTCCAGAACGCCAGCAGCAACCCAGCCATGAGGAGCGGGCCGAACACGCCGAACTGTCCGCCGATGAAGGAGAGAAGCTCCCTGACGCTGTATCTCGCGCTGCTCCAGTCGGCATTGTGCTCGGTATGAGCCACTGTCGGAAAATGGTGGGCAGCGTTCCAAAGAATATTGGGAAGCAGCAACAGCAAGCCGATCACGAGGATCACCACCCCTCGTCCGCTGAGGACCACGCGGCGCGCTTCCTTCGAGGCGATGGCGGCTATTCCGGCGCAGAGCAACAGATAGAGCATTGCATATTTGGCTTCGAGGCCGAGGCCGAAGGCGATGCCGGTGAGGATGGCCCAGCGCCAGCGGGGATCGTCCATCGCGCGAATGAACCCGTAGAGCGCCATTGCCCAGAAAAAGAGCAGCGGCACATCGGTCGAGATCAAACCAGACGAATAGGAGACCCCCGGTGTGGTGAGATAAGCGAGCGCGCTGAGCAGGCCAATACGGCTATCGAAGCAGCGCCGCGCGATGCCAAAGACAAACAGCGCCCCGAACGCATGCAGGATCGGCGATCCTATGCGGATGGCCCATTCGGCATTGCCGAAGAAGGCCGTCGTCAGCCAGATCACCCAGCCGATCATCGGCGGCTTGGAAAAATAGCCCCAATCGGGATTCTGCGACCACCACCAGTACTGTGCCTCGTCCGGATAGAGGTCGAGGGGCGACAGGATCAGCACCGCAATGCGGATCGCGGTCACGATGGCGATGACGATAAGAGCTATATTGAGATAGCGGCGGTCTTCGGCGCTCATTCCGACGGCGGCTCCATGATCTGCTGCGCCGGCGTCACGCGATAGACGGTGATATGCTCCCGCCGGCCGCGCGAATAATTGAACCCGGAAACCGCATCCAGCGGCTTGGCGGCGGCATTCATCTCGCCGAGTTGCCTGAGGAACTTGGGTTTCTCGTTATCCTCAATCAGCGCCAAGCCGCCCTGCTGTGCGGCAATATTGGCGGCGCGGGTGCCGTTCTGGATCTGCGTGTTCGTGCCCAGAAGAAAGACCAGGCTGGGTTCGACATAGCCGCCCAACACCACCGGCGGATCGTGCGGTTGCTTGTATTTCGCCACCAGCGCGGCGGCCTTGGGGCTCATCCATATCTGATCAACCTTCGGCGCGACGCCCCATCCGATCAACGGATAGAAGGTCACTGCCGCGGCCACCGCGAAGATCGACGCCGCCATGGTATGGCGCGATACGAACAATATGACGGCCGCAAGGCCCAGCGCGGCACCAAAGCACGCGCCAAGGACAAGCCAGGGATCGATGCCCTCGCCAAAATATTTCGGTGCGAGGATCGGCACGATCGTGAACGCCGCCACGCCGAGCGCGAATTGAAGCGCCGCGAGATAGCGCAGCACTTTCTCCCAGGTCGGCTCGTCCGGATTGGCAGCGCGCGTCGCCCACAATGCGCCGAGAAACGCGACCGCCGGATAGGCCGGCAAGATGTAATGCGGCAACTTGGTCGGCACGATCTCGAACAGAAGCCACGCGGCCCCCGCCCAGGCGAGCAGATAACGGACGGCCGGATCACGCCGCAGGGCAATAGCGCTGCCGACGCCGGGCAATGCAAACAAGGTTGCGGGCCAGAGCGTCACGCTCGCGAGCAGCAGATAATAGCCCGGTGGCGCGCCGTGCGTTTCCTGACCGCCGAGGATCTTGGCGGCGAAGTCGTGCCCCAGCGCCTGCTCGTAGAATTCACCACGCGTCGCGAATTCGATCGCGAGGCCCCACGGCAGAACGATGACGGCGGTCAGAAGCAGACCCCATCCCCAATGGATGGTTTTGATCCAGCTCCAGTCGCGGTCCCAGAGCGAGATCGCGATGATGGTCACCGCCAGCACGGCGACGATGATGGGACCTTTGATAAGAACGCCGGCCGCGAACGCGGTCCACCCGCCCATCGCGACCCAAAAGCTCGGCGGTGTCTGCTGAAGCCGCGCCGCCAGATAGGCACGCAAGAGCAAGGCCTGCGATCCCAATACCGTGCCGAGCAGGACCGCATCCGTTTTCGCGATTCGTGTCTCTGCGGTGAGGCCGACGGTGAAACCTATAAGGGCGGCGGCGATCAGTGCGATCTCGGGAGGCGCCATCGCGCGCGCGCACCAATACGCCAGCAACACCGCGATGAAGCCGCCGATGAGCGACGGCAGACGATAGGTCCAGATCTCGTTGTAAGGCGGCTTGCTGAACGCCAGCGTGGAGGCCGCCTGCATCCAGTAGATGCCGACCGGCTTCTTGTAGCGCGGGCCGACGCTGTAACGGATGTCCACATAATTGCCCGTCTCGATCATCTGCTTGGATGCTTGCGCGAAGCGGCTCTCATCACGATCAAGCGGCGGCAATGTGAAGAAGCCGGGAACCCACGCGATCACGCACAACAGAAGCAGCGTCGCCACAGGCCAGCGGGCCAGCAAGGCGAGAACGGGCGAGCCCGGACTTTTCTCCGCTATTGCCTGACCCATGTGGAACGCCTCTTGAAGGAAGACCGCCGAATGGCGGGGATTGTTAACGGATGGCACTCAACTTGCCGAGCCGGATTGCGTGGATATTGGCCAGCTTTCAGCTTCGGAATATGGCTCTCGCCGCACCGCGCGCGGAGGCTGGGGTGCGCCGCATTGGCACAGGCCTGTTTCTCCATCGTTCGAGCCTGTATAAGGCCCGCGGCCAAAACGCCCGCCGCATGTTTTCGCTCGGCCTGTTTCACAGGAAAGCGGACTCTGCTGAAACCACTCTATTGCACCCAGGGATTGAACGGAACCTTGCCATGACGGTCACGCTTTCCGTTGTCGTGCCGGTCAAGGACGAGGCCGAGAATGTCGCGCAACTTGCGCTGGAGATTCTGCGCGCCGTCGGCACCGAAGCTGAGATCATCTTCGTGGACGATGGCTCGCAGGACAACACCGCCGAAGTCCTGAAAGCACTCAAGGCCGAAATCCCCTCACTGCGCGCCATCGCGCATGGCCGCAATATTGGGCAAAGCCGTGCCGTGCGCACGGGCGTTCGCGCCGCGCGAGGTGAATTCATCGCAACATTGGACGGCGACGGGCAGAACGATCCGGCCGACATTTCGCGGCTGCTGCATGCGCTGCAAAATGCGCCGGCCGCCGCGCGCGTAGGCATGGTCGCCGGCGTACGCCAGCATCGCAAGGATGACGTGAACAAGCGCTACGCCTCCGGCTTCGCCAACTGGTTTCGCAACGCGATGCTGCATGACGGCGCGACCGATTCCGGATGCGGCCTGAAGGTTTTTCGCCGCGACGCTTTTCTGGCGCTGCCTTATTTCGACAACATGCATCGCTTCCTGATCGCGCTGATGCAGCGCGAAGGATATGTGGTGGAGTATCAACCGGTGGAACACCGCGCGCGGCTCCACGGCGCGTCGAAATACAAGAACCTCAGCCGCGCGCTGGTGGGCTTTTTCGACACTTTCGGGGTGCGCTGGCTGCAGCACCGCTTCAAAGGCGCGGTCGATCCCCGGGAAATCTGAGGGCCGGTTCCCTGCCGCTTAACCATGCCGTCACACAGGCGTCGTTCCCACGCCCCTTTTCTGCCCCAATATGATACAAGGGTTAATAGGCATTGGGTTCACCGGGGGACTAAAGCAATGTTGCGTCTATTTCCGCTGCTTCTTATTCCGCTCATCATCTACAACCTGTTTGCACTGGGTGGCGGCGTCATCGGCCACTACGACATCCAGGATCTCTTGAGCCTCAACCATTCCGTGACGATCCGGATGTTCTCCGGTGACGCATGGAAATTCAGCTTCGGCGATCTGTTGATCCTGATCTCGCTGATGTTGCTCTTCGTCGAAGTCATCAAGGCAACGCGCACGACGGCGCGCGAAATCATCAATCACGGCCTGTCGATGTTGATCTTCGTGATCGCGCTGGTCGAATTCATCACGTTCAAAGGTTTCGCGACCTCGCCCTTCTTCTTCATCGTGGGCATGACTCTGTTTGCTGTCGTGGCCGGTTATACGATCTCCATCGTCGCCGCCGAGCACGATCTGGGTCTGGGCCGCGCCGGCACGGACTGACCGGTCCGGATTTTCGAGATTGCGGGCGGAGCTTTGGCTCTGCCCGTTTTCTTTTGGGCATGGGTTGGCTTGGCGCTTGCCCCCAGCCGCCCAAGGCGATATTCCCCGCAACCCAGATGGACAGGTGGCCGAGTGGTTGAAGGCGCACGCCTGGAAAGTGTGTAACGGTTAATAGCCGTTCGAGGGTTCGAATCCCTCCCTGTCCGCCAGGTTCGATCGGGGGATCGTAAAATGGCCACTAGCCTCGCCGACCTTTCCAACACCCGCGCCAGCCAGTTGTTCGAGGAATTCTCGAACGTGGAGTTCCGCGATGTCTGGCGCAAGAACGACGCGCAGGCCGAAGCCGACGCCGTGGCCATGTGGCAGCGCATGGGGATACTGCCGAAAAACGTCGATCCGTATGCGCGCGCCAAAGAGCTGGCGGTCGTCGCCTACGAGAACGGCCAGATGATGGCGATCACCACCGTTACGATCGACATGTTGCAGGTGGTACGGACCAAGATGGCATTCTTCCGGGCACTGGTGGACGATCAGCGCCGCGCGCAGAAAGTTCTCGTGCCACTGACCTATGCGCTCCATCAGGCGATGGAGCGGTACGCGTTGGCGCATCCGGAGATGAAGATCGGCGGCACCGCCGCGATCGTGGCCGCGCCCAACACGATCTACAAGCCGATCGGATCGGCGGAAATGATGCTGGTCGGCTACACCACGCGCAACGAGCCCGTGCTGCTGCGCTGGTTCGACAGTTACCGCTTCTAGACGCTATTCCGCAGCAATGGCCGCCTGGTTGGCATTCGCCGGCGCCACCGCATGCGGCTTCGAGAACTGCATCGTGCCGTCATCGACCTTGCTGTAGCGCAAGGTGAGAATGTCGAGCGCATAGTTCTGATCGAGCTTCCAGGGCTTCGTCTTGCCCTGCTTGGGCAGGATTTCCAGTGCGCGCTGCACATAGCCGGACGAGAAGTCCAGCCACGGTGCTTCTTCGACCGACGGATCGCTTTTGGGCGTAGCGATGGGCATGCCCTTGCGGTCCATATAGTTCAGCAGCCGCGTGACGTACTCGCAGGTGAGATCGCATTTGAGCGTCCACGACGCGTTCGTATAGCCGAAGCAGGATGCGAGATTGGGCACATCGCTATACATCATGCCCTTGTAGCTCATGGCCTT
>JBQCJO010000548.1:0-2314 GCA_051952735.1 Rhizomicrobium sp. | reverse complement strand
TCCAGATAGTCCATGTAAATGACGTTCATGCTCACGTCTTTTCCATCGCGCTTGCGCACTTCACTGACGCGGCCACCCGCCACCGCAACATTGCCGAGAACTTCGACGTCGATCGGCCCGAGCTTATAGGAAACAAGCTGGTGACTGCCGGTTTGGATATCTTGCAGAACGTCGTCCCTGTTCATTGTCTTGCCCGATCTTCCGACGGACATCCAATCCTCTGCATAGATCTGTTTGAGCTTGTCGATGTCCTTGGCCACCATCGCATCGCCCATTGTCGTTCCGATCTGCTTGATCGCGGCAACGTCGGCGGGATTGTTGATCTCCGGCGTGGCCGCACCACCGGCTGATGCTGCTGTGCCCATAGCGGCACTCATCATCAAAGCCGAGAACAACGGCACTGCGAGATATGTTCTGGAAAATTTCGTCATGTCTATTTCCTTCGGGAACGCAGCGTTCTTGCTGTGTCCCGATTTTGGGAAAGTGGAACATGCGGTCCATGACCTGCGAGGTCATGAAAGAGCCGGTTGCAAGCGGCTGTTTCGATCTGCAAGCGATTTTTCCGCCGACCGGCTCACCAGCGCGCGCGTTGCGTCGTCGGCAGGGAAGAAGCTTTCGATCCGCAATTCCTGCAACGCGATGTCCTGGGCCGTGCCGAAGGTGGTGAGTACGGAAATCCAGCGATATGTCACGTTTTGGACTTTGTAGTCGATGGTCGAAAACGGAGGCGCGGCGCCTTCGAAATCGAAATTGCTCCAGCGCGTCGGTATGTTCGGATAGCGGAGCAGTTCGTCAAGGAATCGCTTCATCCCGTCATCGGCCGGATTGCTCATCGCTTCGCGATGGACGCGCCGGATTATTCGGGCGGCGACGCTTTCCCAGTTCTCGACAAAGGGCCGCAGCCCCTGTGGATCGAGCACAAGGCGCGGTCCGTTATGCGCCGTTATCAGATCGCGCCCGGAAAAAAGCGCGAGAAAGTGTTTGGCGCCGGCATTCATTTTCAGCGCGTTCCAGTAACGGTCTATGACGATAGCGGGATACGGATCGTGCTGCGCGAGAAGAAAGTCCACCGCCCAATGCGCCGCCTCGATCTCCGGCTGGGGTGCGTCGAGAGCGGTTTCGCGATAGACGGGCGCAAAGCCGGCCGCGAGCAGCATCGTATTGCGCTCGCGCAAGGGTACCGACAGCGCTTCTGCGAGGCGCAGGGTCATTTCGCGGCTTGGCTGCGCTCTGCCTGTCTCGATGCAACTCAAATGGCGCGTCGAGATATCGGCGGTCAGTGCCAGATCCAGTTGACTGAAGCGGCGCGTGTTACGCCAGCGGCGCAGCAAGGCTCCGAAATTCAAGCTGTGTTTTTTCATTCCGCGATCATACAGCCGAACGCATCTGGCGCGGAGACGCGCCTGCGGCGGAAGGGGAGCGCATCGGACGCAAGGCACAAAAAAGGCCCGGTGTTTCCACCGGGCCTTTCCGTTTGCTTTCGCAGATAGACGACTGGATTAGAAATCCATATCGCCCATGCCGCCCATGCCGCCGCCGGGCATGGCCGGGGCTGCGTCCTTCTTCGGACGGTCGGTGATCATGGCTTCCGTCGTGATCAACAGAGCCGCAACCGACGAGGCGTTCTGCAGCGCGGTGCGCACGACTTTCGTCGGGTCCACGATGCCGGCGTCGATGAAGTCCACATACTTGCCGTTCTGAGCGTCCCAGCCATAGGTCGAGGACTTCTGGTCCAGCAGCTTGCCGACGACGATCGAGGCTTCCTCACCGGAATTCTCGACGATCTGACGGATCGGGTACTGAACCGCGCGGCGCACGATGGCGATACCCTGCGTCTGGTCGTCGTTGTCGCCGGTCAGGTTCTTCAGCGTGTTCGAAGCATAGAGAAGCGCCGTGCCGCCGCCGGGAACGATACCTTCCTCGACCGCCGCCTTGGTGGCGTTGAGCGCGTCATCGACGCGATCCTTCTTCTCTTTCACTTCGACTTCCGTCGAGCCGCCGACGCGGATGACCGCAACGCCGCCCGCGAGCTTCGCGAGACGTTCCTGCAGCTTCTCCTTGTCGTAGTCCGACGTGGTCTCTTCGATCTGCGCCTTGATCTGGGCAACGCGCGCCTGGATGTCGGCCTTCTTGCCCGAACCGTCGACGATCGTGGTGTTGTCCTTGTCGATCTTCACCGTCTTCGCCGTGCCCAGCATGTTCAGCTTCACGTTCTCGAGCTTGATGCCGAGATCTTCGCTGATCACCTGGCCGCCGGTCACGATGGCGATGTCTTCCAGCATCGCCTTGCGGCGATCGCCGAAGCCCGGCGCCT
>JBQCJO010000547.1:0-4641 GCA_051952735.1 Rhizomicrobium sp. | reverse complement strand
AAAAAAACATTGTTTTAACCGGGGGGGCCCCCCACCGCCGCGGGCCATGACAAGGTGGGTTGTGGTGAGCGGAAACTAAGCCGCCCGTTGCTGTCCGTTGCGGTTGCCGCGGAATTTGCGGCGGCGGCGTGGGCGGTTGTTGTTGTCGTTGCGCGGCGCGTCATTGCCATCCGGCTTCTGCGTGTTCGGATTGTGACCGCTGTGCTTATGCGCATGCGGCTTGTTTCCGCCGTGCTTGTGCCCACCATGCTTGTGGCCATGCGGGCGATGATTGCCGCGCGGATTGTGGCGCGGAGCATGATTTTCCTGGACAGGCATCGCTTCGATCGGCGGCGTGCCGATCACCGTCAAAGGATGACGGATCAGCTTTTCGATGTCCCGGAGCTGCGTGCGTTCCTCGGCTGCGCAGAACGCGATGGCGATGCCGGTGCCGCCGGCGCGCGCGGTGCGGCCGATGCGGTGGACATAGCTTTCCGGTTCATGCGGCAGATCGAAGTTCACGACATGCGTGATGTCGTCGATGTCGATGCCGCGCGCGGCGATATCGGTCGCCACCAGCACGCGGATCTCACCGGAACGGAACGCTTCCAGCGCCCGCTGGCGTGCGTTCTGCGATTTGTTGCCGTGGATGGCGTCGGCGCTGAAGCCCGCCTTGTTGAGCTGGTCTTCCACTTTGTTCGCGCCATGCTTGGTGCGGGTGAACACGATCACGCGGCGCATCGCTTCGTCGTCGCGGAGCAGCTTGTGCAGCAGCCCGCGCTTGTCGGCCACGGCAACGTGATAGAGCTTCTGCTCGATGGCTTCGGCGGCGACCTTCTTCGGCGTCACCTCGATGCGTACCGGATCCCGCAGCACCTCATCGCACAAATGCGCGACTTCCTTGGGCATGGTCGCAGAGAACAGCAACGACAGGCGATCCTTCGGCAGATAGGAGATCAGCTTGCGCACGTCCTTGATGAAGCCCATGTCGAACATGCGGTCGGCTTCGTCCAGCACCAAGGTCGTCGCCTTGTCGAGGCGCACATATTTCTGGCGCACGAGATCGAGCAAGCGGCCCGGTGTGGCGACGAGGATATCGACGCCATTCTTCATCGCTTCGACCTGCTTGTGCTGGCTCACGCCGCCCAGAATGACGGCCGAGCGCAGATGCAGATGTCGGCCATAGGTCTTTAGCGAGTCGGCAATCTGCACAGCCAGCTCGCGCGTCGGCGCGAGAATGAGCGCGCGTGTGGCAAACGGGCCCGCAACGCTGCGGTCCTGCGAAAGCCGCTGCAACAACGGCAATCCGAACGCGGCCGTCTTGCCGGTGCCGGTCTGCGCCAGGCCGAGCACGTCGCGGCCTTCGAGAATGGCAGGAATGGCCTTGCCCTGGATGGGGGTGGGATGGGTGTAGTTCTCGGTGTTGAGCGCGCGCAAAAGCGGTTCGCTCACGCCGAGCGATTCAAACGTAACGTCAGTCACAAATATCCTTAATGCCAGAACGGCCCGGTGAAACGGGCGCGCGCGGGCGGCTGTTGGCCGTCTTCCACGCACATCTGGAATCGAACGGAGAGTTTCACGAAGTTCCCGCCGACAGGCGCTTTAAGGCAGCGCGCGTTGTGCGCTGGCGGGAAAGTTGGGCGGGATATCGTCTTTATGGGGAGCAATGTCAACCCATACACAAACCGGCCCGTGACCTATAGAACGTCCGGATGATCAAGGAAGAAGATGTGCTGGCTGCACTCGACAAGCCCCGGGCCGTCTATGGGCTGCAGCAGCGGCTCGACCCCAGCAACAAGAGCACGGACGCCCTGCAGGACCTGCTGATGCGCATGCGCACGGCGGGCACCGTGAAGTTCGACATCAACACCGGAAAATGGCGCAAGGCCTGACGCCGGTCCTTGCGGGTCACCGCTTCTTCTTCGAAGTCGTGGCCGCGACTTTCTTTTTGGCTTTTGCCAATGCGGGTTTCTTTTTGGCGCCCGCGCCTTCATCGATTTCCTTTAGCAATTTCTTCGGCGCGATCTGGCGCCAGCGGCGTTCCAGCATCAGCTTCAGCTCGTCCGGCGTGATGCGCTCCATGCGCACCAGCACGCTCGGATAATCCTTGTAGTGATCGGTGATGAAATAGGTCTTCGGATCCAGTTCCAGCATCATGTCGCGCGTGGGCATGTCCGCGACGATGAAGACGAGGGAATTGTCGTCCTTGCGATAGCGCGTGAAGAACTTCTTGGCGACGAAGAAGCTGGGCTTGCCGTAGGACGGCTTCTCGTTCGCTTCCGGAAAGGACAACGCGATCTTCCGAAATTGCGCGGGCGTGACGCCTTTGGCAGCGCTCTTCTTTTTCACAGGCATTACTCAATGTCTCCCAATATGCGAGATGGATCGCTCGCCAGTTCCAGTGTCATTGCGAGCCGCTCGGCGGCCACTTTCGCGAAACGTAGAGTCACCGCCTTGCGGCGGCTTGCATGAATTTTCCATGCCGGCGAAGGCCGCACGATCGCGCCGCCATAGCGATCCGCCACGATCAACCCGGTTCCCGGCGGCACATGCTCATCGGGAAAATCCGGCGGGATGGCGAAGAAGAAGTTCTCGCAGAACTCCAGATATTCGGGCCACTTCTTGTCGCCTCTCAGATCGCCCAGCGCGACCTTGATCTCCACGCCCAACACCGCGCCGTCATTGCCGAGCGCGGCCACGTCCAGCCTTCGCCCGTTCGCCAGCGTGAATTCCAGGATTGGCGAATAGCCTTCCTGCATGAGCAGGCGCGATACGCCCCGTGCGACGTCTTGTGCCGTGTGTCCGTTCATCGGGGCATTGGAACATTCTGAGAACGAAATTTCAATTCCCCGTGCCAAGGCTCCATTTTTCGTCCGGCTGAATTATCCTGCCGTCCGCACTCGGGGTCTTTGCATGAAAAAGCTTTTCGCGGCTCTCGCGTTCTGTTGCGCGGCCGGCGCGGCCGGCGCGGCATGGGCGGATCCCGTCTACGACACCCAGCAATTCAGCGCTTATGAAAACGACGGCACCGTAGCGATGCAGGCAGGCGATTATGCGCGTGCCCAGGAAGCCTTCGCATCGGCCGTGCTTTACAACCCGCAGCAGGCGGGCGGTTTCTACAATCTCGCCGCCGCGGCCGCGCGGCGCGGCGACAATGCCAAGGCGCTGGCCGCGCTGCAGCGCTTCGCGATGTTTGGCTTTTATGTCGATCTGGCGAGCGCGCCGGACTTCGCAAACCTGCGCGGCAACGCGGAGTTTCAGAACATCCGCCACAAGATCGAAGCCGCCACCGCGCCGCTCTGCGCCTGCAAGCGAATCTTCGAAGGCAAAGCGGAGTCTTTCATCGCCGAGGGCATCGCGAACGATCTGCACACCGGACGCGTCTTCGTTGCCAGCGTGACCCAGCGCAAGATCGTCGCCATCAAGGGCGGCGCGGCGCATGATTTCGCGAATGTGCCGGACGGCATGTCGCCGCTCGGCATCCGCATCAACGCCGCGCATGATCTGTTGTGGGTGGCGGCATCGACGCTGCCGCAAAGCGATGGCGGCGATGGCGACATGGGTACAGCCGCGCTGCTGGCCTTCGACATCACCAGCGGCGCGCTGCGTTATCGCTACAATGCGCCCATCTATGCGCCCAAGCGCTCCTTCAGCGACATGACCTTCGCGCAGGACGGCACCGCCTATGTCAGCGACGCCATCGAAGGCTCGATCTTCCGGCTGAAGCCGGGTGATGACACGCTGGAAGTCGTGGGCAGCACGGCGCGGTTTTCCTCGCCGCAGGGCATGGTGGTGAGCGCGGATGGCCGCAAGCTCCTCGTCGCCGATTACACCGCGGGACTTCAGATCCTGGATATCGCGAGCGGCGAGCTTGCCAATGTCGGCGTGCCGCCGGGCGTCACTACGCTTGGCATGGACGGTTTGGTGCAGCTTCCCAACGGCAGCTTCGCCGCCACGCAGAACGGCATCCGTCCCAATCGCGTAGTGACCTTTCGCCTCTCGCGTGACTGGATGCGATTGGAGTCTTTCAACGTGGTCGCGCGCGCGACAGCCGAAGTGTCCGATGTTTCGCTTCTGAAGCCGGACGGCAATGACCTTCTCGTCGTCGGCACGAGCCAGTGGAATTCCTTCGGCGACGATCCCACACCATCGAAACCGCTAAAGTCCTGGCGCGTGGTGCGGGTGAATCTGCCCTAGAGCAACCGCTCGTAGAAGCCGCCCCAGCTTCGCGTCTTGTCGACGAGATGGATTTCCAGAATCCAGTGGCGTTCGTGGCCATCGGCATCCGGATCGCGCATGCGCTTGGTGTTTCCGGCGGTGATGCGGTGCTCCTCGCGGCCGGGAATGCGCTGCGCGTGCGGAAACTCGCCCACGATATGCCCCGCGATCGTGCCGCCGAAAATCCAGCCCGCGTCGGCGGCCACCTTCTGCGCAGTGGCGTAAAGCTGCTCGCCCGTGATATCCGGCGTCGCGCCGTAATGTGCCTTCACCACCTCGAACAGCCGCGGCAGATCGGCGACGAGGCGTTTCTTTTCCGGATCGCTGCCCAGCGCGTAGGAGCGGCCGAGATCGGCCTCCCATTGCGCGTTGCTGCTCGCAAACACCGGTCCCAGGTCGAGAAACACCGTGTCGTCAGCCTCAACCATGCGCTGCTCCGGGTCT
>JBQCJO010000546.1:0-2792 GCA_051952735.1 Rhizomicrobium sp. | reverse complement strand
AAACCCGCGCCGGCGCCGGCAGCGGCGGCAAAACCGGCCGCAAGGACGCCGTCCCGTTCCGTCGTCACACCGACGAATGTGCCCAAAACGCCCGACAATCCCAATCAGTCATGGGCGCGCGCGCATGGTTACGGCAGCAAGGGCGTCAAGGTGCAGACCACGGCTTCGCCCGGCGCCGTCTACAACAATGCCGTGAAGAACAACGATCGGAACGACCGGCGCGACAATGATCGTCATGACAGCAATCGCCGTGACAACGATCGCAACAACAACTGGAGCGGCAACGACCGGCACGGCAACGATCGCCGCGACAACAACAACTGGCGTGGCGACAACAACCGCCACGGCAATCACGGAAGCTGGAGCGGCCGCTTCGATCGCCGCAACGTGACCGCGCAGCATCACTACCGCTATCGTGGCGACCGCTGGCGTTGGCCGCGTGGTTACTCCTATCAGCGCTGGGCGTTCGGCATGACGCTGCCGTCCATCTTCTGGGCGAGCAATTACTGGATCAACGACTACTACTACTATGGCCTCGGCGCGCCGCCCCCGGGCACCGTGTGGGTTCGTTACGGCGACGACGCCGTCCTGATCGATCGCTACAGCGGCGAGATTCTGGAAGTCGTGTACGACCAGTTCTACTGAGTTCATCGGGCATAACGACGCCGCGCGCACCAAACCGGTGCGCGCGGTGTTTCATTTGCGCGATGCGCTGCGCCTGGCTTCGGACTGGCTGGCGAGGACATTCCGGTCCTTTTCCGACAGGTCCCAGAACGGCTCCGGAATCCGCACGCCCACGACCAGGATGTGATCGACCGCGGCGTCGCTCGCCCCGAGCGGAAGAAACGCGGACTCGAAATAAGCCGATTTGGAATCGACCGGCTCGGTACCCGTCCTGCCCCGGACGATGAACGGCACGCCATTCGCGCGCATGATATCGTACACGCCACGCAGCACGTTTCCGAATTCCGGCGCGGTGGCCTGAAGCTGGCTGACCCTCAGCCCTTTGAAATAGCTTTTGAACGCCTCGCGCTGCGCATCGCCCACATAGGTGAACTCATAATCGGCGGCGCGGTCGAGAACATGGACAATGATGGTGTAGCGCAGGAATGCCGCCATGCCGCGCAAACTCAACGTATCGCGCGCCGGAAAACGCCGTTCGCCCTTCAAAGAGCGCCAATAGGCGATGCTTTGCTTGACGAGCGGGTTGCCCGCCTCGTCGATCGACGCGGTGAGCGAGCCGGGTGCCAGCAGATGCGGTGGCAGGAAACTCTGAGACATTCCCAGATGACCTCACCCAATTCGAATTAAACCGCGACCTCCGCCTTGATGTGCGGATGCGCCTGATAATTCTCGAGTTTGAAGTCTTCGTACTGGAAGCCGAAGATGTCCTTCACATCCGGATTGATGCGCATGGTCGGCAGCGGATAGGGCTTGCGCGAAAGCTGCTCGCGCGCCTGATCCAGATGGTTCAGATAAAGATGCGCGTCGCCGAAGCTGTGGATGAACTCCCCCGGCTTCAGCCCCGTCACCTGCGCCACCATCATCGTCAGCAGCGCATAAGACGCGATGTTGAACGGCACGCCGAGGAAGATATCGGCGGAGCGTTGATAGAGCTGGCACGAAAGCTTGCCGTTCGCGACATAGAACTGGAACAGGCAATGGCACGGCGGCAGCGCCATCTTCGGCACGTCCGCCGGATTCCACGCCGTCACGATGAGCCGCCGCGAGTCCGGGTTCTTCTTGATGTCCGCGATGAGATTGGCGATCTGGTCGATCGCGCCATGCTCGCTCGGCCATGAGCGCCACTGATGGCCATAGACCGGCCCCAGCTCGCCATTCGCATCCGCCCATTCGTCCCAGATGCTGACGCCGTGCTCTTTGAGATATTCGATGTTCGTCTCGCCGCGCAGAAACCACAGCAGCTCGTAGATGATCGCCTTGGTGAACAGCTTCTTCGTCGTCAGCAGCGGAAAGCCTTCGGAAAGATCGAAGCGCATCTGATGACCAAAGACGGAGATCGTACCCGTGCCCGTGCGGTCGCGCTTTTCCACGCCCTTCTTGAGCACGGTTTCCATCAGGTCGTGATACTGGCGCATCTGAGCTTTCCGATTCCAATTCCAGTCTAGCCCGCGACACTTTCACCGGTCGCGAACTTTATATCGCCTCAACAGAAATCTAGGGGCAAACGTAATTGTAGCTACCGGCAACATTCGTCAACCGGTTCTCCGCGGCTTTCCAATCTACGAAAAGCTGCGCACCACAAATCGTCCCAAAAAAATAGACAAAATGGCCCGGACCACAGGCCTTTACTGGTCTACCCGGCGGATCACTTACGCATGCGTCCGAAACTTTCTCGGAAAAGGGCAAAAAACCTTGCGCTCTTAGCTCGGTAACCATCGCCGATTCATTCGAACCGACAGGGAATTTCTGCTTGATCAGCGCATCAAATGCTCGAGACGTGCCAAAATCGCCTTCACTTTGTTGGTCGGGGAAAAGTGCCTTTGCAATCGGCGGCGGCCCCACGTCCCTTAGAAAGATTGTAGCGGCAATAAATGTTCCGCCCAACAGGAAGACGATACCGCCTGAGATTCCTAGGAAAACCTTGGTAGCTCGCCCCATGATCGCCTTCAAAAAGTAAGTTTTGACGATTATATGTAGGTCTGTCCGGGCAACCGGACTATGGCGATAAACGGCTGCGTAATAAGCGGACTGGACCCGGGGGCGGTACCCGGCGCCTCCACCAAATGCCCATCTGGCTCATCCTAGGCTAGCCGGGTGGGTATCTGTGG
>JBQCJO010000545.1:0-5584 GCA_051952735.1 Rhizomicrobium sp. | reverse complement strand
CATGAACTGGTCGTGGAATTTGGTGAGATTGAACTTCGCCCCCTGCTGCTTCTCGGCATCCGCACGCAGCTTCAGGATCTCGAGCTTGCCCAGCGTATAAGAGTAGTAGCCCGGATCGTTGGTGCCGCGCTTGGCTTCGCCCGGCGCAACAGCCGGTGATTGGAAGCACTGCTTCTCCAGCATGTCGATGTCCTGCTCCAGCGTGATCTGGCCGGTGTGCATCTTGATGGAGCCGATCAGGCGGCAATCGCGCAGGAGCGCATCGTTGATCTGCGCCAGGCGCACCTTCGCATCGCCCTTGCTGAGGCCCTGCTCGATCATCATCTGCTCGCTGTAATGCGCCCAGCCCTCGGTGGTGGTGTAGGAACCCGCCGTCTTGCGCACCATCGACCAGCCGGGATTCGCGTGCTGGAACAGGTACTGCGTGAAATGCCCCGGCAGCGATTCATGCACCGTCAGGTTCTGCAGGAACGAGCGGTTGAAATAGGAGAGCAGCTTGTCCTGCCGCGCCTTCGGCCAATTCGTCTCCGGCGGGGTGATAAAGTAATAGGCTTTGGTCGCATGCGTTTCGAGCGCGCCCGGCGCATCGGTCTGCCCGAAGATCACCGCGCGGGCGAACGGCGGCGTCGGCGCCACTTCCGGCAGCATCTTCGACGGCATCGTCAGGATGTGATGTTCGTCGATGAAATTCTGCAGCCCCACCAACCCCGCGCGCGCCGTGGCGATGAGCTGCGTCGCGTCGGCGGGATGATCCGCTTCCACTTCATCCATCGCCTTGTCGGGATTCTTCGGGTCGATCAACTTCTCGGTGGCGAGATAGTCGGCGCGGTCTTTCGCAAGCTGCGCTTCGCCGGCCGCCAGCACCTTCTCCACCGGCACATCCACCAGATCGGTGGCGAGCAGATTCTGCAATCCTTCGCGCCCTATCATGAAGGAGCCATGCGCGTTCGGCTTCTGCGCGATCAGCCACGCCTTGTAATCCTTCGCCGCGGCGACGACCGCCTTGGTGGAATCCGCAAGCTCCTTCTGCAGCGCCGCATCCTTCACGCTCTTGAACGCGGCGGGCACATCGTTGGTGAGGAAGTTGATGCCGCCTTCCAGATTGTCCAGCGCCACATCGATATAGACCGGCGGAATGTCGGATAGGTTCTTCTTTCCCTCCGCCAGCATCGCGGGCATCAGCTTCTCGCGCGCGATGGTGTTCTTCATGCGCTCGGGCAGCGGCGCGAAATCGCGCTCGATCAACTGGAACGCGGCGTTGGTCAGCAGGTTCACATAGGTGCTGGGATCGTGCCGCCACAGCTGGATCGTCTCGTCTTCCAGCAAGGTGCGGTCGATCTCGCCGATCATCACGTCGCGGTAGTCGCGATCCGTCAGCGATAGCTTGGCTCCGTAGACCACCATGAGCTTCGCCTTGAAACCTTTCAGCTCGGTCGCTTCCCTCGCATGCGCCGCAGCGGAGACGTCGTCGAGCAGCGCGTCCCAGGTGTGCAGGCCGGTGCCGGTGGCGAAGGTGGGATGCAGCTTCCACTGTGCGTCGAAGAAGTCCTTCACGATGGCCTGATAGGCCGACGTCGCGGAAGCAGGCGCGGCCGCATGCGCCGCCGCCGGAATCGCCAGCATCGCCGAGCAAAGCGCCAGCGCGCGGATTGTTTTCAAAGCCATGATTTCCCCCACCAGTTCGAAGCGGGCGGGAGCCTCGCACCAACCGCCGCCGGATGACAAGCGAGGGCGCTGCTCTATAGTGCCGCTCATAAAATGTGGGGTGAGGGAGCATGCCGGAAACATCCGTTCGCAATGCCACACGCGCAGATTTCACGCCGCTGTCCCAATCGCTGGCGCGCGCGTTCTACACCGATCCGGTGTTCTCCTATTTCATCCCGGACGATTCCAGGCGCCTGAAGAAGCTGGAAACTGTGATGGGCATCCTCTTCAAGCTCGGCCTGCCGCATCACGCCTGCTTCACCACGACAAATTACGAATCCGTCACGCTCTGGCGTCCGCCGAACGAATGGGACGTGCCCTTCTGGGCCTACATCACCAACGGTCCGGCGCTGCTCTCTACCTTCGGCGGCAGCATCGGCCGCGTGCTCGGCACCATGGACATGATGGAGAAAGCGCATCCGCACACGCCGCATTGGTATCTGCAGACCATCGGCACCGATCCGGCGTTCCAGGGCAAAGGTTATGGCGGCATCATCATGCGCCACACGCTGGCGATGGCCGATGCCGCGCACATGCCGTGCTATCTGGAATCCAGCAAGGACACGAACATCCCGATCTACCAGAGCTTCGGCTTTCAGGTGACGGGCGAGATGCAGGTTCCCGGCGGCCCGAAGATCTGGCCCATGTGGCGTGAGGCACGCTAGTGCCGAACGCCACGAAACCGAATATGTGGAGAGATGCGCGATGATGCGGACGTTGTCCGTCATCGCGCTCCTCACCGCATTTGCAGCAGCGGCGCATGCCGGCGATGCAAAGCCGCGCGCGAATGCTGGCAAGCCGCAAGCCATTGCGCTCACTGGCGTGAAAGAGGTCAGCGAACTGTGGATCGCGAATCTGCGCACCTATCCGGCGATGCTCGTTCCCGTCACGCAGGTGACGGATCGCGGCCCGCTTAGCGCCACCTTCAAGGGTGCGCTGCTCTGGCAGGTGATCGATCGTGCCGGCTGGATGAACGGCGCGGGCAAGAACGCGCAGATCCGCCACACGATCCTCGTCACCGGCAAGGATGGTTACGCCGCCGCCGTCAGCGAGGGCGAGATCGATCCCAAACTGGAGAACAAGTACGTCATCATCGCGTACGAGAAAGACGGCAAGCCGCTGGATGCGCCGCGCCTCGTCGTGCCGGGCGATCTGCACGCGGCGCGCAGTGTGCACGATGTGGTGAGCATCGCCGTGCAATGATCGACCACGTCTCCATTGCGGTGTCCGATCTTGCGGCGAGCGCGGATTTCTATGGCGCGGTGCTCGCGCCCCTCGGTCTTGCGAAGCTGGTGGACCGCACGCCCGCCACCATCGGCTTCGGCAAGAAATATCCGGAATTCTGGCTGAATCATCGCGACAGCCTGAAGCCGCAGGCCGAAACAACCGGTATCCATATCTGCCTGCGCGCGCCATCCGAAGTCGCGGTGCGCGAATTCTTCGACGCCGCCATCGCGCGCGGCGGCAAAAGCGCGGGCGATCCCGGCCCGCGCCAAGCCGCGTTTACAACATATTTCGGCGCGTTCATTTTTGATGCCGACGGCAATAAGATCGAAGCGGTGTTCTTCCCGAAGAAACCGGATCTCGACGGTACGACACCGGCATGAATTTTCCGCCCCCGTTTACGGGGGAGGAGGCAATCGCGAAGCGAATGCCGGAGGGGGCGCTCTACAAACCCCCTCCACCTCGCTACGCTCGGCACCTCCCCCGTAAACGGGGGAGGAAAAGGAACCTCGCCATGATAAAATTCATCATCTGAACAATTCGCGCTCGCAGCGCATCATGTGGCTGCTGGAAGAACTCGGCGTGCCCTATGAGATCGTGAAGTACCAGCGCATGACGCCGGTGCCTTATGCGCCGCCGGAATTGAAGAAGGTGCATCCGCTCGGCAAATCGCCGGTGCTGGAAGACGCCGGCAAAGTGATCGCGGAGTCGGGCGCGGAAGTCGAATATCTCATCGACACGTACGGCAAGGGCAAGATGAAGCCCAAACACGGCACGGACGATTACTGGCGCTATGTCGAATGGATGCATTACGCCGAAGGCTCGGCGATGCTGCCGCTGTTGATGGCGCTCTACACCGGCATGCTGGGCGACGCCGCCGCCGTGCTGAAACCGCGCGTGGACAGCGAGATCGAGAACAACCTCTCTTATATGGATGGCGCGCCGGGCAATCGCGAATTCTTCGTCGGCAACGAACTCACTGGCGCGGATATCCAGCTTCTCTTCGTACTGGAAGCCGCCGGTGCGCGGCTGGAGCCTTTCAAGAACCTCATGCGCTACCGCGCCGCCATGCACGCCCGCCCCGCCTACAAGCGCGGCATCGAAAAGGGCGGCGAATACCAACTGATGAGTAGGTAAGATTTTTTCACGCAGAGGCGCAGAGACGCAGAGAAGAAAACGCAAACCGGCGCGCGTTGCGCGCCAATGAATTTTTGGCGAATGTACAGGCGCGCTGCTCACCCTCTGCGGCTCTGCGCCTCTGCGTGAATCCTTTTTTGGAGTTTCAGATGACCAAGCTCACCATGCCCGCCCCCATCGGTAAAGACGAACGCAAGCAGCGCATCCAAAAACTTTGCGCGCAGATGGAGGCGGCAGGCGTTGCCGCCACGCTGATCGGGCCGACGACCAGCTTGCGCTATTTCACCGGTTTCTCCTGGCACCCATCGGAACGCTTCACCGGCGCGCTGATCCACAAGAACGGCACGGTCGAATACATCACGCCCGGTTTCGAGAAGGACAAGGTCGCGCAGATCATCGGCATCGAAGGCGACATCCATGTCTGGCAGGAAGAGGAAAGCCCTTACGCGCTGATCAAGAGCCGGTTGCCGAGCGGCAAGCTCGCGGTGGACGATGCCGTGGCGCTGTTCACGTTCCTGGGCCTGCGCGGTGTGTTCGGCGATGAGCGTCTTGTCAGCGCGGGGCCACTCATCAATGCGATTCGCCGCATCAAGTCGAAGACCGAGCTGGCGCTGATGCAGCATGCGAAAAACGTCACGCTCGAAGTGCAGCGCCGCGCGTGGAAGAATCTCAAAGCCGGCATGCGCGCCAGCGAGGTCGAGAAATTCATCGACAGCGAACACCGCAAGCTCGGCGGCAGCGGCAATATCTTCTGCATCGTCTCCTTCGGCGAAGACACTTCGCTGCCGCATGGCGGCGAAACCGATCGCGTGCTGAAGGAAGGCGATGCCGTCCTCATCGACACCGGCACCAGCTTCGACGGCTACAAGTCCGACATCACGCGCTCTTATGTTTTCGGTGCACCGCCCTCGAACGAATATGTGCGTGTATGGGAAGCGGAGAAGCGCGCGCAGGCCGCGGCGTTCGAAGCCGCCAAACTCGGTGCGCCGTGTTCGAGCGTGGACGACGCCGCGCGCGCTTCGATGGGCACGGAAGGCTTCGGCCCCGATTACAACATGCCCGGCCTGCCGCATCGCACCGGCCACGGCATCGGCATGGATGTGCATGAATCGCCCAACCTCGTGCGCGGCGACATGACCCCGCTCGCGCCCGGCATGTGTTTCTCCAACGAACCGATGATCGTGGTGCCCGGCAAAATGGGCATCCGTCTGGAGGATCACTTCTATATGACGGAATCCGGCCCGCGCTGGTTCACGCAGCCCTCTTTCAGTGCGCACGAACCGTTCAAGGGCGTCGAGCCGCTGGAGTGACACGCCGCACGCGCCACAACCAAAACTGTCATGGCCCACCGGAGTGTGGGCCACCCAGGTGAAATCCTGAGATGTGGTTGGTGGATAGAACGGCGGTGTTTTCTTCTCGAAGAGTTTTGCAAACGTCACCTGGGTGGCCCGTTTTTGCGGGCCATGACAAGTGAGTTGGAGTTTTCACTCCGCCCGTCTCTGCATCGCTTCCGGAAATT
>JBQCJO010000544.1:0-7447 GCA_051952735.1 Rhizomicrobium sp. | reverse complement strand
CGATGCATCCGGCGCGCGCGAGGCGCTCTCGCTGCGCATGAAATCGCGCTATGGCTTGACCGCCGAGATCGTTATCGCTGACGAGGGATCGCTGCCGCGCTCCGATGGCAAGGCGAAACGCGTGTTCGATCATCGGAAGACCAAGCCATGAAGCTGGAATGCGATCACGGCGGCGATGGATCGCGCCTGCTGATTCTGCTGCACGGTCTGGGTGCGACGCGCAACGTGTGGCGCGGCATGATCGCGGCCGATCGCTGGAAAGGCCGCTGGATCGCGCCCGACCTGCGCGGGCATGGAGAGTCACCCTATGGCGCCTCCTACGCCCTCGCCGATCACGCGGGAGATGTCGCGGAGCTTGTCGATGGCGCCGACGTGACGATCCTCGGTCATTCGATGGGTGGCGCTGTCGCGCTGGAATTGGCCTCGGGCAAATACGGCTTCGCGCCCGCGCGTGTGTTCGGACTCGGCGTCAAGGTGGTATGGAGCACAGACGAGCTGGCCGGCATGGCTAAGATGGCCGCATCGAAACATCGCTTCTTCGCCGCGCGGAACGAAGCCATTGAGCGGCATTTGAAAATCGCTGGCCTGTCCGGGCTTGTACCGCATGAAGATGGCGCGCGCGGCGTGAAGCAGACCGACGAAGGCTGGCGTATGGCGCAGGATCCCGCCGTCGCCACCGTCGGCGCGCCGCGGATGGCGGAACTGATCGCGTCCGCCCAAACACCGGTTCATCTCGCCTGCGGAGAGAAGGATCACATGGTCACACGCGAGCAGAGGGAGGCGTTCAATTCAGGTGCGCGCAGCCTGCCCGGCGGCCACAACGTCATGGTCGAAAATCCGCAGGCGGTCTGGGACTGGGTTGGCGGGTTCGGCGCGTGAGCCTCGCGGACGGATTCGACCTGCGGCACCTGCCGGATTCGTTCTATGACGATCCTTTTCCGATCTACCGTGCGCTGCGCGAGAAAACTCTGGTGCGGCGCATGCCGGACGGTAGCGTGTTCCTCACCCGCTATGCCGATCTATCGGCGGTCTATCATGACGCCGAAACCTTCAGCTCCGACAAGAAACGCGAATTCGCACCGAAATACGGTGCGGACTCGCGGCTCTTCCAGCATCACACCACCAGCCTCGTGTTCAACGATGCGCCATATCACACGCGCGTGCGGCGCTCGATCCTCGGCGCACTCATCCCCAAGGCGCTCAATCGCCTTGAGCCGAAGCTCGAAATGCTGGTCGCGCGGCTGCTCGACAAGGCCGAAGCGCGCGGCGGTATGGAGGCCATTGGCGAATTCGCGGGCGCGATTCCGGTGGAAGTAATCGGTGACCTGCTCGATATTCCCGATGCAGACCGCGCGCCGTTGCGCGGTTGGTCGCTGGCTATTCTCGGCGCGTTGGAGCCGATGCTGTCGACGGAAATGAAAGCACACGGCGAGCAAGCGCTGGCTGGATTCCACACTTATCTCTCCAAACTGATTGCAGAACGCCGCGCCAAGCCGGGCGATCCGGACGCCGATGTGCTGACGCGGTTGATCCAGAGCGAGGGCGAGCCGCTGAACGAAGTGGAGTTGGCGGAGAATTGCGTCTTCCTGCTGAACGCCGGACATGAGACGACAACCAATCTCATCGGCAATGCGATCGAGCTGCTGGCGCGGTTTCCTGGCGAGCGTGCACGGCTGATCGCACAGCCGGATCTGCTGCGCCCGGCTATCGAGGAAGTGCTGCGCTACGAAAGCTCGAACCAGCTCGGTAATCGCGTCACCACGCGCGAGACGCAGATCGACGGTGAGACGCTGGCGCCCGGCACGTTCGTGACGCTGTGCATCGGCGCGGCCAATCGCGATCCGGAAGCGTTCGTGGATGCGGAGACGTTCGATATTGCGCGGCACCCCAATCGGCACCTGGCGTTCGCGGCAGGACCGCATCAATGCGCAGGCATGTATCTCGCGCGCATGGAAGCGCGCATTGCGCTCGAGGCGTTTCTGAAGCGTTTTCCCAGTTATGAACTGGATGGCAAGCCCGTGCGGAGCCGCCGCGCGCGCTTCCGTGGCTTCACGGAAATGAAGATCAAGCTGCGCTAGGCCAGCGCTCCAGCGTTTCGACGAATTTCGTCAGCCAGGCATTGGTCTGGAACGCGTCGATTACGCGGTGGTCGATGGTGAGCGTGACATAGGCCATCGGGCGGATGACGACCTGGTCGTCGCGCACCACGGCGCGTTTCTCCAGCTTGCCGACACCAAGAATGGCCGATTGCGGCTGATTGATGATGATGGGCGTCGCCACCAGCGAACCGGATACACCGTGATTGGAGATGGAGAAGGTGCCGCCGCGCACATCGTCTTGGTTCAGCTTTCCGGTGCGCGCCTTCTCCGTCATTTCGGTGAGGCGCTTGGCGATATCGAGCAACGACAAACTCTGTGCGCGGTGGATCACCGGCACGATCAGGCCCTTCTCGCCGAGCGCGGTGCCGATGCCGACATTCACGTCGTCATAGATATCGATACGGTCGTCATACCAGCGGCCGTTCACGGCGGGCGCGGCACTCATCGCCTGCACGCAGGACGCGACGAAATAGGCGGTGAAGGTGAGGTTCGCACCATCTTTCGCGAATGCATCCTTGTGCGCCGCGCGGTGCGCAGTAATGGCGCCGAAATCGGCTTCGAACACGGCGGTGACATGCGGCGCGGTCTGCACCGAATGCGTCAGGTGCTCGGCAATGCGCTTGCGCATGGAGTCATGCGGCACGCGCTTCACGCCGATAGCCGGGGCTTTCGCACGGCGGTCCAGTTCCGCCTGGATGTCTTCGCGCGTCAGCCGCGCGCCGCTGAACGGCACATCGCGCGCGTCGAGGCCGTTGTCCGCCAGCATCTTACGAATGCCGGGGGGCAACTGATCGCTCATCGAAGCGGCACGCGCGGCTGCAGCCTTCGGCGCGGCGACACCGGCGCCTTGCGCCATCGCTTTGGCGGTGGATTCCACTGCGCCACTGGCGGTGATGCGGCCCAACACCGTGCCCGGCTCCACTTCCGAGCCATCCGCAACAAGAATTTCCGACAACACGCCCGCCGATGTCGCGGCGACTTCCACCGCGACCTTGTCGGTTTCCAGCTCCACAATGGGATCGTCCACCTTCACGGCGTCGCCCACCTTCTTCAGCCATGTCTTGACGACGGCCTTGGTGCCTTCCTGTTCGGTGGGAACGAGAATGTCGGTCATAGGCTCGTCAGCTCTTCGATTTTCGCGCGGATGCCTTCCACGGATGGCAGCGCCCATTCCATCAGCGTTGGATTGTGCGGGGACGGAATGTCCGGCATCGCAAGGCGCGATACCGGCGCATCGAGATCGAAGAAGCATTCCTGCGCCACGACGGCGGCGATCTCCGCGCCGAAGCCAGCGCTCATCAGGTCTTCATGCACGATCAGGCAACGGCGCGTGCGTTTCACCGAAGCCAGCACAGCTTCGCGGTCCCACGGCATCAGGGTGCGCAAGTCGATGATCTCGACCGACATATCTTTTGCCTCTTCCTCGCTGCGTTCCACCATCGCGCCCCAGGTGACGATGGTAAGATCGCTGCCGTCCTGCACAATGCGCGCTTTACCGAAAGGCAGCACGAAATCGTCACCCGGATAGGGACGGCGCGCGCTCGTCGCATCCAGCATGGCGCGATGCTCGAAGAAAATCACCGGATCGTTGCCGCGCAAGCTGGCGCGCAGCAGACCCACCGCGTCTTCGGCGTTGGACGGCACGGCCACTTTCCAGCCCGGCGAATGGACGAACAGCACTTCGTTGGTCTGGCTGTGCCAGGGATCGCCGCATTTGAAGAAGCCGATGGGCATGCGCACGACCATCGGCGCGGCGAAGCGGTTGTTGGTGCGCCAGCGCATCGTGCCGCAATCGTTGAGCTGCTCCACGGCGGGATCGGCATATTTGCGGAACTGGATTTCCGGCACCGGCATCAGCCCGGCAATCGCCATGCCGACCGAGCGGCCGATGATGCCTTCTTCGGAGAGCGAGGTGTCGAAAACGCGCGAGACGCCGAATTTTTCCTGCAAGCCCAGAGTCACGGCATGCACGCCGCCCTTGGGGCCGACATCTTCGCCGAACACCAGCACGCGCGGATTGATTTCGAGTTCATGATCCAGCGTGCGGCGGATGGCCGTGACCATGTTGATGCGCTGGCCTTCCGGCTGTGCGTCTTCGTTGGCGGCGGGCGCTTTGTATCCGGTGTTGGCCTGCCCGCCCTTTTCCTGTAGCTCGCCTTCGAAGAAAACGTTTTCCGTGGTGCGTTCCGGATTGGTGACCGGGCGCGCTTCGGCGCTCGCGCGCGCTTTGTCGACAGCGCTTTGCGCATCGGCGGTGATCTTGTCCCATTCCTTCGCGTCGAACAGCTTTTGCAGCTTGGGCAGCGGATCGCGCGCCCATTCGGATTTCACGAAGTCTTCGGATTTGTAGGTCTGCGTGTCCTGAAAGGAGTGGCCTTCGAGGCGCGGCACGGTGAGGCGCAGCAAGACCGGAGCGCGTTGTTCGCGCACAAAGGTCACGGCTTCGTCGATCAATGACGCGGCTTCTTCCGGGTTGGTGCCGTCGCCGGCAATCACCTTGAGGCCGTTGAAGCCGGAAAGGTTCGCCGCGATGTTCGCGCCGGGCGTCTGCAGCGTCGAAGGCACGGAAATGCCGTAGCCATTGTCTTCTATATAGAAGAGCATCGGCAGCTTCAGCGTCGTCGCCATGGTGAGTGCGGACCAGAAGCCGTTCGTCGCCTCCGAGGCATCGCCGCCGAGCGCGACGGCGATGGCGTCGCCGCAATCTTTTTCCTTCAGCACCTTTGCGCGGTATTCCAGCGCCTGCGCCCATCCGGCGGTGGGCGTGTATTGCGCGCCGACGCCACCGCACATCGGCAATGCGCTCGCACCGTGTTTGTTCGGATAGTTGAACACCGCGCCGATATCGCGGCCATCTGAGTAACCGCCGGCACGCGCCATGGAAGAGCCGAGCGCATCCGCCGGATCGACGCCAAGCGCCAACAAAATGGGACGCGAGCGGTAATAGCCGCAGATCGCGTCTTCTTTATGCGTAAGCTTCAGGCCCAACAGAATCTGCGCCATGTCGTGGCCGCGCGCGGAGAACTGGTAGAAAATCTTGCGCTCGGGAACGAGCGTCTTCTCTTCCAGCGAATCCAGAGCGCGGCTGACGTGCAGGTGATACGCCACCTTGCGCCAGTCAGGCCCGCTGTTCGTCAAAGGCGACGTCCGGGGATCGGGCTTTGCCGACATACCGGTTTCCTTTTGCTGGAGTTCGCGCTAATTCATTAACCGAACGGACGGTCAATTATCAACCGCGATCTTTGGGCAGCCTATCAGGACGCGGCGGAGAAAGAAGAATGGCGCGCACGCAATCGGCCGATTATGCGATCCGGCGCGAAGCCATCGTGGACCGCGCGGCGGAACTCTTCGCGGAGCGCGGATTTCTCGGTGCCTCCATCGCCGACCTCGCCGATGCGCTGAAGACATCGAAATCGCTCATCTATCACTATTACGATTCGAAAGAAGACATCCTGTTCGATGTCATGAATAGCCATGTGCAGGCGTTGCTCGATCAAGCCGAAGCGATCGCTGCGAAGTCGCTGACGCCGCAGGAGAAGCTGCGCGCCCTCACACACGCTTTCATGGAATTGTATGTCGATGCAGCACCGCGTCAGCGCGTGCTGCTCAATGAGCTTTCGCGTCTGCCCGACGAGCAGCGCAAGATCGTCGTCGGCATCCAGCGCCGCCTCATCGAGATCGTGGAAAAAAACATCACGGAACTGCGGCCGGAGCTTTCGGGCCGCGCGGCGCTGAAGCGGCCAAGCGCCATGCTCTATTTCGGCATGATCAACTGGATGCACACCTGGCTCGATCCGGACGGCAAAGCCAAACCGCAGCGCATCGCCGATCTGGCGGTCAGCACATTCCTCGGCGGGATCGAGAAAGCCGAACTGCCTTAGTCCGCCGCGGCGTGCGTTCCGCCATGGCTGTAGGCCTTGCGCGCGATCCAGATCACGCCGATCAGCACGACGCTGAGCCAGCCCGAAATCCAGAACAGATCCAGTGACGACAGCAGATAAGCCTGCTGCATCATGCTGCGCGCCAGAACACCGTAAGACTGCAGGTCGGTAAGACCGAAGCTGTGCAGATGCGCCACCGCCTGCTGCATGACCGGATCGAAGACGGAGGAATGATCGGCCATCCGGCTTTGATGCAGCGCCTCGCGCCGGTCCCACAGCGTGGTGATGATCGACGCCGCGAATCCACCGGCGGTGATGCGCGCGAAATTGGAAATGCCGGAGGCGGATGGAATGCGCTCCGGCGGAATGCCGTCCAGCGAAATGGTGAGCATGGCGACGAAGAAGGTGCTCATCGCGATGCCTTGCACCAGCATCGGCATGACGAAATCCCAGAAGGTGGCGTCCTGCGTGTAACCCGCCCGCATGAAATAAGAGACCGCGAAGGCCACAAAAGCCACCGTCGCCACAAGCCGCGCATCCACTTTCGCCATGAAGCGCGCCGCAATCGGCGTCAGCACCACCGCCACCGCGCCGCTCGGCGCCGCGACAAGGCCCGCCCATGTGGCCGTGTAGCCGACATTGGTCTGCAGCCATAGCGGCAGGAGCAGGACATTGGCGAAGAACAGCGCATAGCCCAGGCAGAATGCGATCGTGCCGAAGGTGAAATTCCAGAACTTGAACAACGAGAGATCGACGACGGGATGTTTCTCCGTCAGTTCCCAGATGAGGAAAGCGCCGAAGCCGACAGCCGCGATCGCCGCTTCGATCACGATGGAGGTGGACGAGAACCAGTCCGCGTCCTTGCCGGTGTCGAGCATGATCTGCAATGAGCCGACCCAGATCACCAGCAAGCCGAGACCGATCGTATCGATGGGAAGCTGGCGCGTCGGCGTTTCGCGGTTGGAAAGATTGGTCCAGCAGAGAAATGCCGCCGCCAACCCGACCGGCACGTTGATGAGGAAGATCCACCCCCAATGATAGTTGTCGGAGATGTAGCCGCCGAGGATCGGCCCCATGATCGGCGCGACCAGCGTGGTGATGGACCAGATACCGAGCGCGGTCGCGCGCTTCTGCGGCGGGAAAATCGAAATCAGCAGCGCCTGCGATCCGGGAATCATCGGGCCGGATATCGCGCCTTGCAGAACGCGGAAGGCGATCAGCGAGGACAGGCTCCATGCGATGCCGCACAGGAAAGACGCCAGCGTGAAGCCGAGCACGGAGAACACAAAGGTCCGCACCACGCCGTAGCGCTGCATCAGCCAGCCGGTCAGCGGCACCGCGACGCCGTTGGCGACCGCAAAACTCGTGATGACCCAAGTGCCCTGGTTGACGCTGGCGCCGAGATTGCCGGCGATGGTGGGCAGCGACACGTTGGCGATGGACGAGTCCAGCACCTGCATGAAGGTG
>JBQCJO010000543.1:0-4884 GCA_051952735.1 Rhizomicrobium sp. | reverse complement strand
ATAAAGGTGATGCATGAACGCCCCTGCCCGAGAACTGCGTGACGGACAAGTCAGGAACGACTGGACCAGGGCGGAGATCGCGGCGCTGTTCGATCTGCCGTTTACCGAGCTGGTGTTCCGCGCGGCGTCCATCCATCGCCAGAATTTTGCATCGGACGAAGTGCAGATTTCGACCTTGCTTTCCATCAAGACCGGCGGCTGCCCGGAGGATTGCGGCTACTGCTCGCAGAGCGCGTCGCACGAGACGGGGCTGAAGGCTTCCAAGCTCATGGAGATCGAGAAAGTGATGGCCGATGCGCGCGCGGCGAAGGCGGCGGGCGCGACGCGCTTCTGCATGGGCGCGGCATGGCGCTCGCCCAAGGATCGCGATCTCGACAAGGTGTGCGAGATGGTCGAAGGCGTCAAAGCGATGGGCATGGAGACGTGCGTGACGCTCGGCATGCTGACGCCGGATCAGGCGACGCGGCTGAAAGGCGCGGGGCTCGACTACTACAACCACAACATCGACACCTCGCCGGAATATTACGGCACGGTGATCACCACGCGCACCTATCAGGACCGTCTCGACACGCTGGAATGCGTGCGCGATGCGGGCATCAATGTCTGCTGCGGCGGTATCGTGGGCATGGGCGAAGCGGAGAGCGACCGCGCCGGCATGATCCATGCGCTCGCGACATTGCCCGCGCATCCGGAAAGCGTGCCGATCAACGCGTTGGTGCAGGTGAAAGGCACGCGGCTGGGCGACAGCCCGCCGATCGACGGCATCGATTTCGTGAAGATGATCGCGGTGGCGCGCATCACCATGCCGAAATCCTTCGTGCGTTTGTCGGCCGGCCGCGGCGAAATGAGCGACGAGACACAGGCGCTGTGTTTCCTCGCCGGCGCGAACTCCATCTTCTATGGCGACAAACTGCTCACCACGCCGAACCCGGAAGAAAGCAGCGATATGAAGCTGCTGGCGCGGCTTGGCATGAAGCCGATGGCGCTTAACGGGTGACGGCGCCGCATTTCCATTCTTCGTCATGGCCGGGCTTGACCCGGCCACCCATCCGGCGCGCGTCTGCGCGCCGAAAGACTCTTTTGCGCCCGCAGACGGGGGCGCGATGGATGGGCGGCTCAAGGCCGCCCATGACGGAGTAGAGGATGAACACGCGCTCCGACTGGTACCAAACCGGCCTCCCCCACATCTGGCTGCCTTACACGCAGATGAAGACGGCGAACCCGCCGCTGGCAGCGGTGCGCACGAACGGCACGCGCATCACGCTGGCCGATGGCACGCAGCTGGTGGATGGCATCGCAAGCTGGTGGACGGCGTGTCACGGCTATAACCATCCGCACATACGCGAAGTGGTGCAGCGCCAGCTTGAGACGCTGCCGCATGTGATGCTGGGCGGGTTGGTGCATGAGCAGGCGCTGACGCTGGCCAAGCGGCTTTGCGATCTGCTGCCGGACAATCTCACCCGCGTGTTCTTCTCCGACTCCGGCTCCGTCGCCGTGGAAGTGGCGATGAAGATGGCAGTGCAATACTGGCTGAACAAAGGCGTGCGTGGGCGCACGAAGATGCTCGCTTTCAAGGGCGGCTATCACGGCGACACCATCGCGACGATGGCGGTGTGCGATCCGGACGAAGGGATGCATGCGCTGTTCACTGGCGCGCTGCCGGAGCATCACGTTGTTGATCTGCCGCGTGATGAAGCGAGCATCAAGGCGTTCGATGCGTTTGTAGAGCGCCATGCGGGTGACACCGCTGCGATCCTGGTCGAGCCTTTGGTGCAAGGCGCGGGCGGGATGCTGTTTCACGATCCGCGCGTGCTGCAGCACCTGCGCCGCGCGGCGGACAAATACGATCTGCTGCTGATCTTCGATGAAATCTTCACCGGCTTCGGCCGCACCGGGCCGATGTTCGCGCTGGAAGCGGCGGAGGTTGCGCCCGATATCGTCACGCTTGGCAAAGGGCTGACGGGCGGAACATTGCCGCTGGCAGCAACTGTCGCCTCACAGAAAATCTTCGATGCGTTCTGGTCGGACGATCCGATGCACGCGCTGATGCACGGCCCCACCTTCATGGGCAATGCCCTCGCCTGTGCTGCCGCGAATGCGTCGCTCGATCTGTTCGAACGCGAGCCGCGTTTGCTTCAGGCAGCGGAGATCGGCAAGGCGATGGGCAAGCAGCTTGGCCGCTGCATCGGCATGAAAGGCGTGAAAGATGTGCGCGTCAAAGGCGCCATCGGCGTGGTGGAGCTGGAGAAGATCGAGAACATGAATGCGCTGAAAAGCGCGCTGGTCGATCAAGGCGTGTGGGTGCGACCGTTCCGCAGTATCGTCTATCTCACGCCCGCGCTGACAATAGACGACGCGGATTTGAAGACGCTCACGGACACGATCGTGAAAGTCGTCGGCTCGCTGGATTAACGCCGCGCGCGAATGCGGATCGGCTCCAGATCGTTCAGCGCCAGTTCGCGATGGCGGATGAGCGCACCGCCCCACACCATCAAGGCGCCGCCGCACAGGCTGGTGATCAGCAGGTCGCGGCTCAGCCAGCCCGGCATGTCACCGCCGACATTCATCATCGCCAGAAGGCCGGGCAGCAGAAGGAAGATGCCCGCCAGAAACGCCAGTGGTCCTGAAATCCTGCCCATGATGCCAACCCGTGTCCGAAGTGTTCTTTGCAATGGGACAATGCCGCCGGGTCTGCGCTTGTTCCCTGCCGTTCGAAACCGCGCCGATGATGGTTCTTCCATGCAACAGAAAGAGGCCGGAAAGGCCCGGAAACCGGGCGGTTTTCGCAGCGTCAGCGTGACACTTCTCTTTTGGCGGCGCGGGCGATATGAGCAGCCGAAACCCGCCATCCCACGAGTCGCCATGACGCTCCGCCCCATCCGCCGCGCGCTGCTTTCGGTTTCCGACAAGACCGGCCTGATCGATTTCGCCAAGGGGCTGGCGAGCCACGGCACGATGCTGATTTCCACCGGCGGCACGGCGAAGGCGCTGCGCGACGCGGGGCTGAAGGTTTCCGACGTGTCCGAGATCACCAAGTTTCCGGAGATGATGGACGGGCGCGTGAAGACGCTGCATCCGATGGTGCATGGCGGATTGCTCTCGCTGCGCGACAAGGCGGATCACGCGGAAGCGATGCGGCTGCATGAGATCGAAGGCATCGATCTGCTGGTCTGCAATCTCTACCCGTTCGAAGCCACCGTTGCGCGCGGCGCCGGATTCGATGAGACGATCGAGAACATCGACATCGGCGGCCCGGCGATGACGCGCTCCGCCGCGAAGAAACATGACTGGGTCACGGTCGTGGTCGATGTGCAGGACTACAAAGCCGTGCTGGACGAAATGGCCGCGAACAATGGCGCGACCACGCAAGGCTTGCGCCGCACGCTGGCGCAGCGCGCTTATGCCCGCACCGCCGCTTACGATGCCGCCGTGTCCAACTGGTTCGCAGGCGAGCTGGAAAAGGACGGCGTGAAAGAGCCGCCGCGCCGCCGCGCGTTTGCGGGCGAGTTGCGCCAGTCGCTGCGCTACGGCGAGAACCCGCATCAGGACGCGGCGTTCTATGTCACCGGCGAGAAGCGCTATGGCGTCGCCACCGCACAACAGCTGCAGGGCAAAGAACTCTCCTACAACAACATCCACGACACCGACGCGGCTTATGAGCTGGTGGCGGAGTTCGATCCGTCCACGCCCGCCTGCGCGATCATCAAGCATGCCAATCCGTGCGGCGTCGCCATCGGCACCGATCTGGCGGATGCATACAAGAAGGCGCTGGCCTGCGATCCGGTCAGCGCGTTCGGCGGTATCCTTGCGTTCAACAAGAAGCTCGACGGCGCGGCGGCGGAAGCCATCGGCAAGCTGCTCACCGAAGTGATCATCGCGCCGGATGCGGATGAAGACGCGCGGCGCATTCTCTCGGCGAAGAAGAATTTGCGCCTGCTCATCGCGGGTGGTCTGCCGGACACAAGCTCCAAGGGCCTGATGTTCAAGCAGGTGGCTGGCGGCTTCCTGGTGCAGACGCGCGACAGCGCCAAGATCATGAAGGCGCAGCTCAAGGTCGTCACCAAGCGCAAGCCGACGGAGCAGGAGCTGACCGACATGCTGTTCGCCTTCACGGTGGCCAAGCATGTGAAGTCCAACACCATCGTCTATGCCAAGGATGGGCAGACCGCCGGCATCGGTGCGGGCCAGATGTCCCGCGTGGACAGTGCGCGCATCGCCGCCATCAAGGCGCGCGAGGCGGCTGAGACGGCCGGCTGGGCACAGCCGCTCACGGTGGGTTCGGCGGCGGCCTCCGACGCCTTCTTTCCCTTCCCCGATGGCCTCCTGGTGGTGGCCGAAGCGGGCGCCACGGCGGTCATCCAGCCGGGCGGATCGGTGAACGATCAAAAAGTGATCGACGCGGCCGATGAGGCTGGGCTGGCGATGGTATTCACGGGAATCCGCCATTTCCGCCACTAATTGGCGGCTTCCCTCCCCAAGATTTCACATTCCGCCGGTTCCGCCTGACGGAACCCGGGTGGTAAATTGCCGTTAAGAAAGGTTACCGGCAGTGTGTTTGCCGGGCGGCGTTGTGGCGTGGGGTTCGCACCTCGACCCGAAAGGGTTTCGGCTGGGGGATGGCCGTGGCTGGCACGCGTAACAGACTGGCCTTCGGGCTCAGTGTGATGCTGGCGACCGCCGGTGTCCTGCTTTGCGGAAACTTCGCACACGCCGACTATACGGACGGCGGCATCGCCTGGAACCGCATCAGTCCCCAGGCCGGCATCCGCATCTGGCGCAAGGCGGCGTGGCAGGACGATGATTTCCTGTCGGAGATCAAGCTCGGCGACGTCTATGGCGACGAGCGCGGCGATAGCAAATATTACGATCCCGTCGAATCCTATG
>JBQCJO010000542.1:0-6185 GCA_051952735.1 Rhizomicrobium sp. | reverse complement strand
CGAGCTTTTCGGCGAGTTCATAGAGATCCCAGTGTTTCTCGACGTCGCGATAGACGAGGCGCCACGCCTCGGTCACGCGCGGATCTGAAACATAGTGTTCGGAGAAATCCCGCTTCAGTTTCTCCTGCGGGACGGGAAAACCGCGGCGCGCGAGAAGCGCCAAGGCTTCATCGTAGATGCTGGGTTCATTGAGCGCGGCTTCGACCTGCTTGGCGACGTCGGGGTGGGATTCGAACACCCGGGCCATTTGGCGATTCTTGTTGCCCAGACGAAATTCCAACATCCGATATTGATAAGACTGGAAGCCGGACGACTTGCCGAGCGCGGCGCGGAAATTCGAATAATCGAACGGGGTCATCGTCGAGAGAATTTCCCACGACTGGATCAGATTGACCTGTATCCGCGCGACGCGTGACATCATCTTGAATGCAATGCCGAGGTCGCCTTCGCGAATTTGCACGATCGCGGCTGCGACCTCGTGAAGACAAAGCTTGATCCAGAGTTCTGAAGCTTGGTGGATGACGATGAACAATGTCTCGTCATGATGCTCGGTCAGCGGCTTCTGCGCGGAAAGCAGCGTGTTCAACTGCAGATAGTCCCCGTAGGACATATCTTTGTGAAAATCCCAATGGACATTCTCCCCGTCGAGATTGATGGCGGGTGACGCTGGGTCCTTCGGCGGCCTGGAAGCCATTTTTCTGAGTTGCCTCGCGGAACTTAACGATATCGCGTCGGAATGAGTCGCGAGCGCTTTTTTGTGATGCTATGGTCCGCGCCGCAGCGAGACAATGCAGGTGTTCGAATGGGTGTCATGGTGAAGGCGGGCGCGCTCTCGCTTGCCGGTATGCTTGCGGCTGGCCCCGCTTTGGCGGCTTCTTCCGGCAAATGTGCCAAGGCGGACGAGATCACCGCTATTCAGGTCGCGGCCGTCCAGCAGGAGTTGATGGTTGCGGCATTGACCTGCGATCAGGTCACGAATTTCAACGCATTTCAGACCGGATTCGGTCCCGAGCTGCGGGCTTCGGATGCCACCCTGCACAAGATGTTCAAGCGGATTTTCGGGGCAAAGCAGGGCGAGGCCGAGTTCCACGCCTTTAAGACGCGCATGGCGAATGATTCCTCGATGCGCTCCATCAATGACAATCGGGGGTATTGCCAGGAAGCTGCCGGTGTATTCGCCTCCGCTCTGGTGCCGGCCCGGCCGACCCTTGCCGCCTTTGTTTCGACCGTCACGGTCCAGGAACAGAGCCCTGTGAACAGCTGCGATATCCGCGTTGCTTCGACGTTGCCCGGGCTGAATGGGGCGTCCGTTGCCTTCATCCTGCCCAAGCCCAAGCCCATGGTGGACGGCCAGGCAGCGCCGGTCGCCGCGACAGCCGCTCAATAGTTTTTGTTCTTCTCGTAATCGAGGCCCGTGCGGATGCGGCACACGGGCCTCTTTGCATTTTGGGTAACTGGCGCCCGTCGGGGATTAGCCGCTTCCGTCGCCCGCGCTTCCGAACCATGGCATCTGAGCAAAAAAAAGGGCGGACCGAAGTCCGCCCTTTTGTCTTTCTGCTTAGAGCAGCGATTACGTACCGCTGCCTTCGCCGAGCTGGATCACCGCGCGGCGGTTCTGCGGCTCGCGAACGTTCGGGCCGGTCGGAACCAGCGGATCGTCGAAGCTCTTGCCAACCGTCGAGATGCCGGCGCCGTCGATGCCCTGAGCAACCAGGCCATCTTTCACAGCAGCAGCGCGGCGCTCGGAGAGAGCCTGGTTGTAGCTGTGCGAGCCGACCGTGTCGGTGTGACCCGTCACGAGGATCTTCACCGTGCCCGAGGACTTCGCTTCCGCGGCGGCCTTAGCCACAACGGCTTGCGCTTCCGCGGTCAGGTTCGACTTGTTGAAGTCGAAGAAGACGATGAACGTCTTCACCGGCGGGGGCGGAGGAGGCGGCGGCGGCGGGGGCGGGGGCGGAGGCGGCGGAGGCGCCGACTCGAGATACCAACGCAGACCGACCATCGCGACCTGCTCGTTCGTGTCACGCGCGCGCGCGTCATACAGAACGAAGCTGGTGCCGTAGTCCTTGTTCACCGAAACCGAGCGATAACGGTAGTCCAACGTCAGATCGAGGTTGTCGGACACCGAATAGGCGAAGCCACCGATGAACTGATACATGAAGCCGACATGCTTGCCGGTCAGGTAGGTGAACGGCGCGATCGACGTACGCGCTTCGAGACGGCCGATACCGGCGCCAGCGCCCAGGCTCAGGTCCCAGCGATCCGTCAGCGGGATATCCCACACGACGTTCAGCAGGTCGGACGTGACGCTCATGCGGCCGCTGAACGGCGCCTTCACATCGTGACGATCCCAGCCGATTTCGTTTTCGACGCGGATGTGGTTGCCAAAGCGATAGCCGAATGCACCGGCAACAAGCACGGAGTCATCGGTATCTGTCTTGAAGCGCGTCGGAACAGGACCGCTGAAGGTCTGCTCGAAAGTGCCCATACGGTCCCAGCCGACGCCCAGACCCAGATACCAACCAGTGGCATCACTCGCGACGGCCGGCGCACTCAGCGCCATCGCCGCAACGCCCGCCAGGGCGATCATTCGAATTTTCATTTTATACCCTCGTTTCATAGACCGACGGGCAGGGACCCCCCCACCGTGACGTCCGGGATGTAAAACTTCTATAGCCCCTATACTGAGGGATGTGGAAGAGACCTGTCCATCGGAAGGCTCATTATTGGCTCCGATTTGGCCGAATTCCCCACATCCTGTGACTAGGGCGCAACATTTAAAGTGCGAGACTTTGCACCGTTTTGCTGTGCCCCTGCCAGATAAAGGCATAGTGCGCTGGTAATATGCGCAGCGCTGTCCAAGGTTCCTCTGCCGGAGGGCAAGTCTCAAGCTTTCGAAGGATTTCTTCCCGGGGTGTGACATGAAAGAGGCGCAGCCAGAATCGCATCAGCCGGGCGGCGGGGGGCCATAGGCCATCCAAGCCCCCGAAATCAACAATATGCACCTTGCCCGTTGAATGGCCGGCCGCTCTCCTAAGCGCCTGTTTCCAATCGGGAATCATGGAGAGGCTGTAGGAGAAAATGGCATGGGTAAAGGGTAGGGAGGCGCCGAACATTGCTGGCGCAATATCTTCCGCTAGGCCATGTGCGAGCCGAATCCTGCCCGACAGCCCTGCACGCCGGATAGCGCCCTCTGCCGTTTTGAGCATCTCCAGCGAAGCATCCAGACCGTAAAATGTGACGCCGGGATAGCGGCGGGCCATTTTCACCAGATTGCGGCCGGTGCCACAGCCCACCTCGACCACCGATTCTCCTGGCGATGCGTCGAGGTCCCGGATCAGGCGATCTCGCCCCAAGAGATAATATTTTCTTGTAAAATCATATACATAGCGTTGACGCCGATAAACATCGTCCATCAGGGCTCTGTGCTCTGGCGCGGCAGTCAGATCGTTGATCATGACAGGGGACGCCGTTGGTAGATGTGGAAGCCTCCATAGATCGAGGACCGGTCCCGGGCGTGCAGAGCCCGGCTTTCCTCACCGCGATACATCCAAGGCGCCAGGAGGGCCGCAGGAAGTTTGCGTGAGAGCGGCGAGTCTTCGCCGGCTGTGCGGAATATCACTCTCGCGTCGGCGCTGACGGCGGTCCTGTCGATTTCGGTCCACAATTCCTGCAGGACGGCCGGCGTCATCCAGTCCTGGGCGTCGAGCAATACGAAGCGGTGCAATGATTGCGCGGGCTGCGTGCGCAAAAAATCGATCAACGAAGCGTGGTGCACTTCCACACGCTCGGTTCGCATGCGGATGACATCGTAGATGGTGCGATCAAGATAAGGAGGCACCGCTTGCTTGTTACGCGTGTCGTATCCGCGCGAGAAAGCTTGCCACGCGAAATAGTTGTCATTGACCGGAAAATCGCAAGCGAGTTTCTCGATCCGCTTGCGCAGAATATCGATCGGATTGGTTTGGGAGTCGGCGACCAACTCGTCATACTGCGCCGGCGGGATACCCAGCGCGTAAAGCGAAACCGGCGATCTCGAAAGTAGCTGAATCGCCTTATTTTCCAACATTGGAACGACGATCCGGTCGAATGCCTGCCGCTGCTCTTCCAGCGTCTTCGCGGCCAAGATCTCTTCAAGGTTTTTGCCGTTCATCTTGGCGACGACGTGCAAGATGCCAATGAAGCGGCCGAGAAGTCCGTGGCGATAAAGGTTGCGCGCGAACATGTCGATGCGCCGGCCGCGCAGCGGAACGCGCTCGCTCCAATGGCGCCTAGTGGTCTCATCGAGACGATTGCTCAGCATCTCATCGAACGCTTCGCAATTGCGATCGTTGTTCGCTTCCCCAAAGAAGCGGAAGAAATCTTCATAAGAAGGAAGCTCGCGCAACGCCGCGAGTTTGAGTCGCGTCAGCGCGACGTGATTGGGATTAAGATCGATCGCGACGATGCGCGCAGGATCGGCGGCCAGATAGTTGAGGACATTGCAGCCGCCGGACGCGATGGTGATCAAGCTGTGATGGGGCTCGATCGCGAGGGCTTCCAGGTCTACCGCGGGATCTTCCCAGATCTGATTATAAACGAATCCCTTGAACATAAAGGTGAAAATCCGTTCCAGCGCTCCGCGGGCGCTGACTGCGGGGCGCGTATGTGCCGCCCGCTCCAGAAGAAGGTTCGCCATGCGCTTCGATTGTTCCTTCGCTGTCCGCCACAAGACCACGGCACGACTCGAGGCATGCTTTTACGTACGCTCGTTTGCGGTTTTGTGACTCCTTGCAACGAGGCTTGCGCCTCGACTAAGGACAGCTATGACCACGGACGACACTGACGAACCGATCAAAGAACTCCTATCGTTGCTCGATCTGGAAAAGATCGAAGAAAACATCTTTCGTGGCGTATCCCCGAAGGATCGTTCGCAGCGTGTTTTCGGAGGCCAAGTCCTCGGCCAAGCCCTGGTTGCGGCCGGACGCACGGTCGAGGGGCGGGTCGCGCATTCGCTCCATGCGTATTTTCTGGTGGCGGGCGATCCCAAGGTGCCGATCCTTTATGAAGTCGATCGCAGCCGCGATGGATCGAGTTTTAGCTCGCGGCGCGTCGTCGCGATCCAGCACGGACGCCAGATCTTCCATATGTCGGTTTCACTGCAGGTGCCGGAAACCGGATTGGAACACCAGATCGAAATGCCGGACGTGCCGCCTCCGGAAGGACTTCCAAGTGAAGACGATTTCCGCGCAAAGATCGTGGACAAGATTCCGGAACAGTATCGCCATCATTTCCTGCGCAAGCGTCCGATAGAGCTGCGTCCCGTGGATCGCACGGATATTTTCGCGCCACAGAAGCGTCCGCCGCATCAGGCCGTTTGGGTCCGCGCGACCGGTTCACTGCCCTCAGACGTGGCATTCCAGCAATGCGTTCTGGCCTATGCGTCCGACATGACCTTGCTCGATACCAGCCTTCTGCCACATGGAATCGGCTGGTTCGACAATCGCATCCAGATGGCGAGCATCGATCATGCAATGTGGTTTCATCGGCCCTTCCGAGCCGACGAATGGCTTCTCTATGTGCAGGACAGTCCGAGCGCATCCGGTGCGCGCGGGTTCAATCGCGGCTTGATCTTCTCAAGGGATGGGAAGCTTGTGGCATCCGTCGCGCAGGAAGGGTTGATGCGCATGCGCGCACCCGGTGCCCGTTAGCCGCTGCAGGAGTTGCAAGTCACCTTCGCGCTTTTGCGCGGGCGTTCGAAGAAATAATCGGTCATGGGCACGCTGCCCACGAAGTACTTTCCGATGGGCGATGTGTAGTTGTAGCGCACCTGCGTGAGTATCACGCTACACACGCCTGCCGCGCAGGGTGAACACTTGGCGGGTGAGGCTGTGCAAGTCACCATAAGGGCCTGGCTCAAAGCAATTGGGGTATTCACGTCGAGCTTCTTGCCGTTCGCGTTGGCCGCACTCCAGTTGACTGTCCCAGTGCCGGCGCCATCACTCAGCACGCTGGAGACGACGATGCTGATATTGTTCTGATCAAAAGGATAAATGATCGCTGTGGCGGCATTGAAGATGTCCGACATGTCGGTCGCGGAAACCGCGGTTGTCTGCGCCACCAGGTCCGAGGCGCTTGAGGCCCCCAAGGTGACCTTTTGATGGCATTCCAACGCATTGCAGAGTTCGATGGTGCCCAGCATCATC
>JBQCJO010000541.1:0-2514 GCA_051952735.1 Rhizomicrobium sp. | reverse complement strand
AGAGCGCGTCGCAGAGATCGATGAGCGCATGCGCAAATAGACGCCATATCGGCCGGGCAGGCTCGCCGCTGGTGTTCGTAATCCGGGTTGCTTTACACCTGCGATCAGATATTCGCGGCGTGAATTGAGATGTGGAGATTCGTGGAGCACGCCGGGTTGGTACAAATGTTGGTATTTGTGCATCTGTCGTTCACAATGCCGTTTCGTTTCAACATGTTAGATCATGCAGTGGTTTCTACCGGGCCCACCAGTTCCTTAAGCGCGGCATAGGGGCAAGCCGCCCTGTGCTCAAAAATACCGGCTAAGTTTCAGAAGAAAATTGGTCTGCGACGGCAAGCTCCCAAAGTCCGAGCGGGCGCGGCCGTAGTAGAAGTCGACCAGTCCGCCGACTGTCCATGACGGCGTGATGGCATAATCTGCTGTCACTTGAAAAAGGCCGGAGCCGTCGCGCAAATCGGCGTCGATAAAGCCGGTCAGCGTCAGGTCGCGCACGAATGCGTTCTGCCAATCGGCACGTAGGAAGAGGCTATCGCGTGCTATCGGTTCCTGCTGGTCGCTCGCATAGCCGCGGATGAACCACAAAGCGCCGGGCAGGGCGGGATCGTGACCACCGCCGAACCAGTTGCGCCAGTCCCGCGCAGAGAAGCCTGTATGGTGGTGATCATATTCGATAGCGATATTGATACCGATCTTGGTGGCGTAACTGGCGCCGATGGCCAGATCGTTCGTGAAGTGCTTCGCCGTATCAACCGGCATGGGTGCTCCGGTGAAAGCGCCATTCTCGATTCCGTCTCGCATGGCGTCGGCCGCTAGGCTGGGCTGCTTTCCACCCGACCATTCGAGATAGGCGACGACAGCATCGCCGATTCCCTTGGTTACGTTTACGCCGACCTGCGTGCGACCCGCCTCGCTGTAGGCGAGGAGTTCGGGACTGACATCCGCGACAAAATGAAAGCTCGACTTGAAGAGGAACCGCGTATGCGCGTTGGTGCGATCCAGCATGGGATCGAAGCTGGGCAGGTTCGTGTCGAGATAAGGGGGGCTGTCATTGGCGAGTTTGGGTGCGAGGGCGATGGTGAACGCGCCGTCGGCCCAAACGTCCTGTGCGAGGAACATGACGGTACCGAGCCGATCTTCACGCAATACCGTGGGATCGGCAGAAGTTGGCTCTACGACGGCGCGCGTCTTGAAGTAGTCGGTTGGGTTGAAGCCTTGCGCCACACCGCTCCGAAGATTGATGCGGCCCGCTTCGAGAAAGAACCCTGTGCCGCCGTGCCACGCGATATAGGCTTCGCGCAGATCGTTGCGGATATCTTCGTGGTCCGGAAATCCGAGGCCGTTTTCGGAGCGCAGATTGAGGCGTCCGCTATATGCCATACTCCAGGCGTCATCGAGTTGCCAGTTCATCTGGGCATCGAAGAACAGGCGCGCTTCCCACGCGGGCGATGGCGCGAGCGGCACGATGAGATCGTCGCGCGATGTTCTTACCGTGAGATCGGCTTGTGCGTACAGATTCGCCGTAAGCGGCGAGGCCGCCGCTACCGTTGGCGGCGACAGGTTCTGCGGGATGCGGTCGATATCGGACATATCGTCCGCGAATACCGCACCGGGCAGCAGACACAGGATCGCGATGAAAGGCGTGCGCATCAGTGCAGATTGAGGTGGGGCAGATAATCGCGTGCAAACCAGGCATCGGGAATGTCGAGAACATGCGCCTCGCCGAAATCGGCCGTCGTAACGAGGCTTGAATCGACAGCGTCGATGATGACGGCCTGCGTCGGGCGTGGGCGGCCATCGCGCATCGCATAGTTCCGGTAGTAGAGGATTTTCAGGAGCGTGCCGCTGTCGGCGTAGAACTTGGCCTTGATCGGGTTGTTGGACGTTTTCTCCACCCAATATTCAATACGATTGTAGGTCGCCGCGCCGCTCGCCGCCTTGAGCTCCAGATGCCAGCAGACCCGTGGCTCGCGATTGCCGTCTTCGATGGTGTCGGTGCCGACGATCGCCGCGTCGTAATCAACCGCGAGATTCTCGGTGAGGACATCACCGGCGGAGGCTTGGCCGGAAAGTTTCTGCTGCGGGGAAATCCGCACGCTGGCGCGCGACGCCGGATCGTAGAACCAGAGATTGCTGCCGTTGAGGAGCAGAATTTTTCCTGCATCGCGCGGCGGAAAGACATAGACCATCACATCGCGGAATTGCCCGGTGGCGGGATCGAGCTTGGAATAAACGCTGTAGATGTTGCGGCCGATGGGCGTGCCGGACTTGTAGTCGATCAGAGTCGCGGTGACCTGAAACGGTTTGTCGGGATTGCGTACCGCGTCGGCGGCAGCAACGATTTCGCGCGCGCTTTGCGCCTGCGCCGTGGTTGCGAACGCGAGCACGAAGACCGCGATATGGAACAGTGTTTTACACATGGCGCAGGGCATCCACGATCGGCATGCGTGCGGCGCGATTGGCAGGGATAAGCGCGGCGATTGTCGCGACGGCAATAAGGATCGCCCAAACCGCGGC
>JBQCJO010000540.1:0-4977 GCA_051952735.1 Rhizomicrobium sp. | reverse complement strand
CCCTTTGCTCGCGCAAAGCCAGGTCACGGCTGTTGGACGCGAAGCCGGCGCCGCGGATGAAATCCGCCGTGCCATCACTGCGCTTCGTTCATAAGGACATATCATGGAACTGGAAACCAAAGACGGCGCGGCGAACCGCGAGATCAAGGATGCATTCGGCGATTTCCTGCGCGCTTTCGAGGCGTTCAAGGAATCGAATGATGCGCGCCTCGCCGACATCGAAAAGCGCGGCGGCGATGTCGTGCTGGAAGAGAAGGTGGATCGCATCAACGCCGCCCTCAGCGAGCAGAAATCGCTGATCGACGAGCTGACGCTTTCCGCCGCGCGCCCCGCGCTGGGCGAAACCAAGGCACCGCCGGATCGCGCCACGCGCGAGCGCAAAGCCACGTTCGACCGCTACATGCGCAAAGGCGATGGCGGCGCTTTCGAGATGAAGGCGATGAGCGCCGGATCGAACGGCGATGGCGGCTATGTCGTGCCGCTGGAGATCGCGCAGACGATCGATCGCGTGCTGGCGAAAGCCTCGCCCATCCGCGCGCTCGCCACGGTGCAGCAGATCGGCGGCAACACCTACCGCAAGCCGGTGACGACGGTGGAAGCCGCATCCGGCTGGGTCGGCGAAACGGATTCACGCACGCAGACGAACACGCCCACCATCGCCGCGCTCGATTTCCCGGCGATGGAGTTGTACGCGATGCCCGCCGCCACGCAGACCTTGCTGGACGACGCGCAGGTCGATATCGAGCAATGGCTCGCGAACGAAGTGCAGATCGTCTTCGCCGAACAGGAAGGCGCCGCTTTCATCACCGGCGACGGCTCCGCCAAGCCGACGGGCTTCCTGCATTACACCGCTGTCGCGGATGCATCGTGGAGCTGGGGCAATCTCGGCTATGTCGCTTCCGGCGCCGCCGGCGCGTTCGCGACGGAAGATCCCGCCGACGCGCTCATCAATCTCGCTTACGCGCCCAAGCAGGGCTATCGCGCCAACGGCACCTGGGTGATGAACCGCAAGACCGAAGCCGCCATCCGCAAATTCAAGGATGGCGACGACAACTATATATGGCAGCCGGGTGTGGCAGCGGGCCAATCCGCCTCGCTGCTGGGCTATCCGGTCGCGGAAGCGGAAGACATGCCGGACATCGCATCGAACAGCTATTCCATCGCGTTCGGCGATTTCGCGCGCGGCTATCTCATCGTGGATCGCGTCGGCATCAACGTGCTGCGCGATCCGTTCAGCGCGAAACCGTATGTGCTGTTCTACACCACCAAGCGCGTGGGCGGCGGTGTCCAGAACTTCGAAGCCGTCAAGCTGATGAAGTTCGCAGCGTCCTAACAACCTGTCATCCCGGCCAGCGAGCGAAGCGAGCGCGAGCCGGGACCCATCGAGAAGCTTCTCGATAGGTCCCGGATAGCTTCGCTTCGCTCAGCTTCCGGGATGACAAGGTTTCTTTGCTGAGAGAAATCATGTCTCTTCAACTCACCACCCCTCCCGCCGCGGAGCCGGTCACGCTCGACCAGGCCAAAGCGCATCTGAAGGTGGACACCACCGATGACGACGCACTGATCACCTCGCTCATCTCCGCCGCGCGCGCTCGCGCCGAATGGCACACAGGCCGCGCGTTTGTCACGCAGAGCTGGACGTTGTGGCTTGATGCCTGGCCGCCCGGCGGCATCATCGAGATCCCGTTGCCACCGTTGCAAAGCGTGACGTCGGTCACGGCCTACGCGATGGATGACAGCGAGACGGTTCTCGACCCCGCGACCTATCAGGTCGATGCAACATCGAGCCCCGCGCGTCTCCTGCTGAAGCCGAACGCGTCGCTTCCGGTCAATCTGCGCCGCATCAATGCCGTCGCCGTCGCCTTCACCGCCGGTTACGGCGGCGCGAGCGATGCTCCCGCGCCCGTGTGCGAAGCAATCCTGAAGATCATCGCCAATTTCTACGTCAACCGCGGCGACGCGGAGGCGGTGACGCCGTCGGGTGCTCTCGCGCTGCTCGCGCCCTATCGCATCGTGAGCCTGTGACATGATCGGAGAATTGAATCAGCGCGTGCGCATCCTGGCGCAAACGCGCGATCCCGACGGCGGCGGTGGCTACACCGAAGTCTGGAACGTCATCGCGACGCTATGGGCCGACGTCGAACCACGCGCAGGGAACAACGTGTTTGCGGCCGATGCACTGCAATCGCGCGTGCAGCACCGCGTCACCATTCGCCGCAATGCCGCCGTGTCGGTCGGCATGCGCGCGGCGGTCGGCGCGCTCACCCTGGCCATCCACGCCATTCTCGATGACGGCAGCCCGCTCGTCACGCTTCTTTGCGAGGTCGTGCCATGACCAATGCCAGCTGGGCGTTTCAGAGCGCCGTGTTTGCCGCGCTGTCGGCGGACGCCACCATGCAGTCGCTGATCGATACGCGCCTTTACGATGCCGTGCCGCTCAATCCCACGTTTCCATACGCCGTTCTCGGTGACGGCAAGGAAACCAACGCCGACACGGCAACGGAGGAGGGCAGCGAGCACACGTTCACCGTCACGGTTTGGTCGCAAGGCGGCGGGCATCAGGAATCGAAAAGCATCGCCGACGCCGCGCGCTTCCGCCTCAACAACGCCACGCTCTCGCTCGACGGCCACGCGCTGGTCGACCTGCGGTTTGTGGACTGCGAATACGCGCGGCAGACCGATGGCCAAACTTACTCCGCCACGCTGCGCTTCCGCGCGGTGACGGAGCCGAACTAAACATCCCTGTCATCCCGGGCGAGCGCAGCGAGACCCGGGATCCATTGTGCAGCGTCTCGATGGGTCCCGGCTCAGCGCTCGCTTTGCTCGCTTGGCCGGGATGACAATCTTTGGAATGGAGAAACACAATGACCGCACAACGCGGCAAGGATTTGCTCATCAAGATCGGCGATGGCGCCGATCCGGAAGTCTTCACCACCGTCGCCGGATTGCGCGCCACGACGTTGTCGTTCAACGCGCAAACGGTGGATGTCACCAATGCCGACAGTGCCGATCAATGGCGCGAGTTGCTGGATGGCGGCGGCGTGAAATCCGCGTCCATCTCCGGCAGCGGCGTGTTCAAGGATGCCGTGTCGGATGCATCGCTCCGCACCGCCTTCTTCAACCAGGCGCTGACGGACTACCAGATCGTCATTCCCAGCTTCGGGGTGGTGCAAGGCCCGTTCAAGATCACCGCGCTCGCCTATGACGGGCCGTATGACGGCGAACTCAAACTCAGCATGACGCTGGCCTCCGCCGGCGCGCTCACTTTCACAGGAGCATAAAACATGACCAACCCCGCACGCGGCGAAACATCGTTCCTGGCCGCGGGAGAGAAATTCGTGATGCGCCTCACGCTCGGCGCATTGGCCGAGATCGAGGCGGCGTTCAACGTGGCGAGTCTTTCGGATCTCGCAACGCGCCTCAAATCCTTCGCCACCAGCGACATCGCGACCGTCGCCGCCGCGTTGCTGCGCGCGGGCGGGCATGAGGTGACGGCGAACGATGTGCTGAAGCTGCCCGTCGATCTGGCCACCATCGTGCAGGCCATCGCCGATGTGTTCGCGCTAGTGAACCGCGAGGTGAGCGACGCAAGCCCTTTGGCCGCTGGCGGCAAAGGCTCGCCTTCGGCCTCGGCCGCCTGAAGCTGTCGCCAAGCGATTTCTGGAACATGAGCGTGATCGAATGGAACGCAGCGTGCGGAGGCGCAAAGCCCCACGCGCCGCTCGCCCGCGTCGATCTCGACCGCATGATGAAAGCCTATCCCGATGAGCAATGACGCAATCGACTCCGTGCTGAACGACGCCGCGCAAGCCTTCGCCGATTTCGCGAACGGCCCGGTGGCCTCCACCGGCGCCACCATCGAGCGCGCGGTGAATTCCAGTTTCAACTCCGTCGCCGAAACCATTGCGCGTGCCGCCGTCAGTGGCAAGGCGTCCATGGACGAAATGGTGGATGCGATCCTGGCGGATTTCGACCGTGTCGCGATCAAAGACTTCATCGCCAAGCCGGTGGAAGGCCTGGTCTCCGGCATCGCCTCGTCGCTGTTCGACATCGCGGGCGGCCGCGCCGTCGGCGGTCCGGTGACACCGGGCGCGACCTATCTCGTCGGCGAACAAGGCCCCGAACTGTTCACGCCCAGCGAGAACGGCGCGATCACATCGAACGCCAATCTCGCAACATCATCGCGGCCATCCATCACCCTGAATGTTCAGGCAAGAGACGCGCAAAGCTTCCTGAAAAGCGAAAGCCAGATAGCGGCGATGATGAGCAGAGCGTTGGCGAGGGGGCAGAGGAACTTATGATGACTTGTATGTGGCCTGTGCGAAGCCCGTCGCGACGTCAGGAGACTCTTCAGCACTTTGAGGCCGCTTTGAGAAAGCCCGCAGATTGCAATCGCTGTCCCACTCCACATGCCGTTGGATCAATTCGATCCAGATGCCCGTCAGCGGATGGTTTTGTGTCACAACAAACCCGACGGCCAAGAATGGCGCATGAGAAATCTTCTCCGCACTCAGCGAGAAAGGCGATGGCACCTCCATGGCCGCGCCCTCGCCGGTAAGCCAGCCCCAGCCGTGAATTGGTCTGACTTCAACGCGCATGGGTCGCGCTCGCCTGATTTGAACCAAGAGATTGTATCATGAACTTCCACGAAATTCAGTTCCCCACTTCCATCGCCATGCACTCCACGGCGGGGCCGGCGCGCAAGACGGAGATCGTCACGCTCGGCTCCGGCTTCGAGGAGCGCAACGCGGTATGGGCCAATTCCCGCCGTGCTTACGATGTCGGCTTCGGCGTGAAGACGCTGGACGATCTGCACGCCGTCATCGCCTTCTTCGAAGCGCGCATGGGGCGGCTCTATGGCTTCCGCCTGCAGGATTTCACCGACAACCAATCCTGCGCGCCGGGTGGCGCCATTGCCGCCACCGATCAGCCGCTCGGCACCGGTGATGGCGCTACGACCCTGTTCCAGTTGAAGAA
>JBQCJO010000539.1:0-3208 GCA_051952735.1 Rhizomicrobium sp. | reverse complement strand
CGCCCACCCGCATCCGCCACAGCCGAAAACATCCGGCATCGAAGGCGTTACGAGCGTGATCGCCGTGGCCAGCGGCAAGGGCGGCGTGGGCAAATCCACCGTCGCCGTCAATCTGGCGCTGGGTCTGGCGAAACTTGGCCTGAAAGTCGGCCTCCTCGACGCCGATATCTACGGCCCGTCCGTTCCGCGCCTGCTCAGCATCACGCACAAGCCGGAGACGGACGGCAACAAGCTCCAGCCCATCGAGAAGCTCGGCATCAAGGCCATGTCGATCGGCTTTCTCGTCGCCGAGGACTCGCCGATGATCTGGCGTGGGCCGATGGTGCAGTCGGCGCTGATGCAGATGATGAACGATGTCGCCTGGGCGCCGCTTGACGTACTTGTGATCGACATGCCGCCGGGCACCGGCGATGCACAGCTCACCATTGCTCAAAGAGTTCCGCTGAAAGGCGCGGTGATCGTCTCCACGCCGCAAGACATCGCGCTTATCGATGCGCGCAAGGGCATTGCGATGTTCGAGAAGACGCAAGTGCCCGTGCTTGGCATCGTCGAGAACATGAGCATGTTCGTCTGCCCGCATTGCGGTCATGAATCGCACATCTTCGGGCATGGCGGCGCGCGCGCCGAGGCGGAGAAGATGAACGTGACATTTTTGGGCGAAGTGCCGCTCGTGCCACTCATTCGCGAGACCTCGGATGCCGGAAAGCCTGTGGTTGCCTCGCATCCCAACGGTCCGGAGGCACAAGCCTTCCTTGCAATCGCGACCCAAGTTGCGCAGAAGATTGCCGCGCCCTCGCGCCGGGCGCCCAAAATCGTGATCGAGTAAGTTCCGTTCGGGGAAAAAGATGGCCACGCCCAAGCCACAAGTGAAAAGCACTTTCGCGACGCCGTCCTGCATCCACTTCCTTCCCGTTGCGAACGAAGTGAACGTGGATCTGCGCGCGCTCATCACGCAGCGCTTCTCCGCCGCCGGCGGTATCTCGCAGGAGCAAGGCTGGAGCTCTGAGAACGATCTCGAAAGCTGGGGCGGCAATGCCGGGCAGACGCTCTTTCGCGTGCTGCGCGAACTTGCCGACAGCATGACGGCGACGCGCGCCGGAGGCCGCATCAATCTCGAATGGAAGATCACCGCGTCCGGCCATGTACGCCAGCGCGGCGAATATCGCGCACTGGCCGCGCGTCCGGGCGCGTTCTGGTCCGGCGTCTATTTCGTGGATGACGGCTACAACAAGTCCGACGATGCGGCGCTGGGCGGCGAAGTGGAATTGGCCGATCCGCGCGGCGCGCTGCCCGCGATGGTCGCGCCACAGCTGGCGTTCCGCATTCCCGGCGGCGGCAGCGCCGGACAGACGGAGGCGATCCGCCCGTCATCGGGCATGATCGTGCTCCATCCATCCTGGCAGCCGCGCGGCGAGCGCCGCTATGACGGCGAAGGCCAGCGCGTCACGATCGAATTCGATCTGCTGCCGCCGGCCTCCGAGTAAGGCCTACGATCGCCCGGCGGTGATCGCCATCGTGATCGTGCCGCCATTGTTGGGAAGCTGCTCCGTCCAGGTATCGCCGACCTTGTGGTCACCTTCGATGGTGCTGCAGTCCGTCGCCTTCGACGGATCGGCCGGCGCGGGATCGGTGACGGTGAAGCAGGCGGTCTTGTCGTCCTTCCAGGCATATGTGCCTTTCAGGACCTTGCCGTCGGCGTGCTGCTCCCAGGTCTTGTCCGCGTTGACGTACATCGTCGTCGTCTTGCCGTTCATCGTCTGCGTGACGGTGTTGCCGTAAGCGACGGCGAACGGATCGGCATGAGCTGCCGTCGCGACGGCAAACGCCGCCACGGCGCCAAGAAGAATGCGCTTCATGAAATGCCCCAAATTTTTCGACAAACGGGAGAAACGCCCCGCGCTTTTGGATATGGGCGCGGGATGCAACCCTGCAAGGCGCGGGCGCTAGTTTATTCTTCCACTAGCTACTGGATGCCCTGCACCAGCGTCACGGTGCGGCCGGACACGGTCCATGTATCGCCGACCTTGTGCGCTTCGACCGGTGTGCAGAATGGATTGCTGACGCCCGGCGGCGGCTTGTCATAGGTGCGGCAAAGCTGGCCGCCTTCCGTTTTCCATGTGCCTTTCCATTCCATGTTGAAAGACGGCGCCTTCATCGTGAAGGTGTGGTCGGCGTTGTAGTAGCTGTGCGCCTCCGCCATGCCGCCCTTGGAGATGACGGTGTTGCCATAGAACCCGGCCATCACATCGTCGGCTGCGAACGCGGCGGTGGCGGACAAAAACGCGAGCGAAATGCCCATCGCGATACCGCGCATGAATGTGCTCCTCATTGGATACCTTGAACCAGCGTAAGATTGCGTCCCGCCGCCGACCACTTGTCGCCGACCTTGTGCGGCGCTATCGGCGCGCATAGCGGACTGGGTGTGTTCGTCGGCGCGCGCTCATAGGTCAGACAGATCCCGTTGCCCGCTTCATTGAGTTTCCATGTGCCCTTGAAATCCACGCCGCCCTGCGTGCCTGAAAATGTGCCGTCGGCCTTGTAATAGATCTTGGCTTGGATACCCGCAGCGTCGGTTGTGATGGTGGTGTTGCCAAAGCGTGACGCCATGACGTCTTCGGCATGAGCCACGGAAATCGAAGCCGCCGCGAACGCCGCGGCGAACAGGAATGCGCGCATGAAAGCCTCCCGATCAGGCGTTGTAGTTGAGACGCAAACCGGCGGACGGCCAGTCCGCAGCCAAGAGCCTACCTGTTCCGGATGACGTGATGTAGGCCGTCTTCATGTCCTGCCCGCCCCAGCAGATGTTGGTGACGAGCGGATCTGGGATCGGCGTATGGCGGACTTCCTTGCTACCCGGCCAGAACGTCGTGATGCCGCCGGCCAGAATGGTGGCGACGCAAACGCCGCCATCAGCCTGCACACCGAGACTGTCGAAATAACCAAGGCCGGGGAAGTTGTTCACGAACGAGCCCGGCGTGAAGCCTTCCACGCGCGCGCCCTGGCCGGGCTTCTCCCGCGGCAATCCGTAAAGCCGGCCGGTGAATGTCTCTGCGTAATAGACCGTCTTGTTGTCCGGCGAGAGGCCAACACCGTTCGGCGTCACCAGTTCGCGCAGAACCTTGGTGATCTTCTTGCCGTTCGCCGTCGCATAATAGAGCGCGCCGTGGCTGCGGTATTTGTCCGTCGTCGTGCCATGATCGGTGAACCA
>JBQCJO010000538.1:0-3548 GCA_051952735.1 Rhizomicrobium sp. | reverse complement strand
TTCGCCGAGCAGGCCGCGGAATTCATCGTGGACGACAAGCGCGTTGCGGTTCCCTATGCGCCCACGCATGCCGATACGCTGCGCCTCGCCAATGGCGACATCGCGGTGATGGAGCAGGGCGAGACGTTCACCGTGCATCCCTACGATCCCTTCGTCGCGGCGGAGAGTGCCGGTGGTGCGAGCGATCGCGTCACGACGCCGATGCCGGGCAAGATCATTCAGCTCCTCGTGAAGCCGGGTGAGACCGTGAAGAAAGGCCAGCCGCTTGCCGTGCTCGAAGCCATGAAGATGGAGCACACGCTGGCTGCGCCCGCCGATGCGAAAGTCGCCAGCGTGGACGTGGCGCAGGGCGATCAGGTCAATGACGGCGCCATCGTCGTCCGCTTCGAGACAGAAAAGGCAGCATGACTCTCAATATCATCAAGCTTTGCGTCGGCTGCGATTCCATTGAAGACCTTGCCGATTGGCAGGCCAAGCGCATCAAGGAACAGAAGAAACGCGGCGTGAAGAAGCCCACGCTCATGCACGTCACCCGCATGATGCCGAAGAAGAAGGAAGACGTGCTGGATGGCGGCTCGCTCTACTGGGTGATCAAGGGCCAGATCGCCGTGCGGCAGAAGATTCTCGATCTCAAAGCCGTCACCAAGAACGGCACGCCGCATTGCGGCATCGTCTATGACAAGGAGTTGGTGCCGGTGAACCGCCGCCATCATCGCCCCTTCCAGGGCTGGCGCTATTTCGATCCCAAGGACGCACCGGCCGACCTGCGCATTCCGAAAGGCGGCAAAGGCTTGCCGGAAGAGCTGCAAGCCGAACTTGTCTCGCTGGGACTGCTGTAGCGGCACGCAACAAATCGTCAATGCGGATACGGGCTGCCCATGGCACTGTTCGGCGCATGGGCGAAGCCGGTGAATATCTCTTCTCTTACGGAACGCTGCAGCAGGAGAATGTGCAGATCGCCGTCTTTGGCAGACCGGTTTCCGGCAAGCCGGATGCCATCATCGGCTATGACCTCATTCCGGTGACGATCAGCAGCCAGGAATCCGTCGCGATCAGCGGCAAGGCCGTCCACACCACGCTCGTTCCGGCGAAAGGCGAGACGACGCCCATCGAAGGCGTCGTCTTTCACATCACGCCTGAAGACCTCGCGGCGGCAGATCGCTACGAGTCCGCCGAATACAAGCGGATCAAAGTCACGCTGCGCTCCGGCATCGCCGCCTGGGTCTATATCCGGGTCTAGTCGCCCCAGCCGGCCTTCAATGCGTTCGTGAAGTTTAGCCCGAGCACTTTCTCGGCCACGCGCTCCGAATAGCCGCGCTTCAGCAACGCATCCGCGATGATCTCAGACCGCATCGGCGTATTCAGGCCGATCACATAAAGCGGCCGGTCTTCTTCCGGTGCAGCGACGCCGGCCTTGTGACGGCTCTCTTCGTCCTTGTTGAACGCCGCCATGGCTTCCGGCGAGGTGTCCCACGGCGCCAGCGAGCTGTCGCTGCCGATGCCGACGTGATCTTCGCCGCAAACCTTCAGCGCGTGAGTCATATGCGCCATGTAGTCGTCCAGCGTCGGCTGCTTGGGGCTGGGCGTGAGATAGCAGAGATCGTAGATGCCCACGACGCCGCCCTGATCGGCCACGGCCTTCAGAAGGTTGTCCGGCTTGTTGCGCGGATGCTTATGGATCGCTGCACAGCCGGCATGAGTGATGATGGCCGTCTTCTTTGTCGCCTTGAGCGCTTCCAGTGACGTCTTCACATTGGAGTGGCTGAGATCGAGCGCCACGCCTTGCTTGTTCATCGCCGCGATGGCTTTGCGGCCCAGATCGGTCAATCCGCTGTTCGGATCGCCGAGGCAGCCCATGCCGAACGGCGTGGCGATATTGTAGGTGATCTGCATCACCCGGACGCCCAATCCGCGGAAGGTTTCGATGCGTTCGGGCTTGCCGTCGAGCGGCGACACCGTTTCGAAGGAGAACAGGACGCCGGTCTTGTTCTCCTGCTTGGCGCGCGCGAAATCGGCATGCGTGCGAATCTGAATGAAATAGTCCGGATATTTCTCGATCACATATTGATAGCCCGCGATCTCGGCCACGGTGTCTTCAAGGCCGTTGTCGTATCCACCAAGCGAGCTTTTCATCGCCGTCACGCCCGAATTGCGCATCATGTCGAGCTGGCTTTGCGGGTAGGGCGGTTCGCCGTTCAGCGGCGGGAACATGTTCGCATCGAACACCATCGACCGCTTGTAGAGCGCGCGCGCCGCGGCGCTCACCTGGCTGTCATCGTCCGCGAAAGCGCGCATTGGAATCGCAGCCATTGCCGTGGCCGCACCCATCGCCGCCAGAACGTCCCGTCTGTTCATATCAACTCCCCTTACACCGCCATGTTGTCGATCAGCCGCGTCGTGCCGATTTTCGCTGCGGCAAGAACGCGGGCAGGGCGCGACGGATCCGAAATCGCCGCCAGCGTTTCGGCATCGCGCACCGCCACATAATCTACGGAGTTGAAACCGGCTTCCAAGAGCGCGGCACTACCAAACTGCTCTGCGGTAGCGACAGGATCGCCATGCTTGAGCCGCGTGGCCACGTCTTTCAGGATAAGGTTCATCCGGCCCGCGATGCGCCGCTCGTCCGGTTTGAGATAGGCGTTGCGCGACGACATCGCGAGGCCATCGCTCTCACGCAGGATGGACGCGCCGGCGATTTCGATGGGCAGACGCAGATCCGTCACCATCCGCCGGATCACCAGAAGCTGCTGATAGTCCTTTTCGCCGAAGATGGCGTAATCCGGCATCGCGGCGATGAGCAGCTTGGAAACCACCGTCGCCACACCGCCGAAAAAGTGCGGCCGGAAATCCGTCTCCAGCCCGGCGCTCGGTCCGCCGACCTCCAGCCGCGTCGCGAAGCCGTCCGGATACATCTCGCGCACGGTGGGCGCGAAAATCACATCGGCTTTCCCGGTGCTCGCCAGCTTGGCGGCATCGCTTTGCAGATCGCGCGGATAGCGGTCGAAATCTTCGTGCGGCGCAAACTGCGTCGGGTTCACGAAAATGCTCACCACGACGCGCTGGCAGACCTTTCCTGCCTCCTGCACCAGCGAGAGATGACCGTCATGCAGCGCGCCCATCGTGGGCACCAATCCGACCCGGTCGCCCTGGGTGCGCCATGCGGCAACGCGGGCGCGCAGGTCGGCGATGGAAGGCACGATTTCCGGGGTTTTCATGGGGGCAGTCTAGCCGGGCGGCGCTGGAATTGCGCCTCCAAAACAGCCATATAGCCGCCGCATGAACGTGTCGAATCCATCCCCGCTTCGCGCTGCCATCTCGTCCGCCTATCTGGAAGACGAGGAGGCCGTCACCGAACGTCTCATCGCCAAAGCGCGCTTGTCGCCGGAGGAACGCGCCGCCACCGAGAAGCTGGCGCGCGATCTGGTTGTGCGTATCCGCCAGACGCGCGGCGAGCAGACCGGCGTGGATTCGCTCATGCAGGAATACGCGCTCTCCACACAGGAGGGCGTCGTTCTGATGTGCCTCGCGGAGTCGTTGCTGCGCGTGCC
>JBQCJO010000537.1:0-6200 GCA_051952735.1 Rhizomicrobium sp. | reverse complement strand
CTACATCCTCTCCTGCCGCGGCGCGGACGGTTTCATCAAGCTGGGCCAGATTCACGCAACCAACGCCGGCTACGACGATGGGCGCGCGCGCGACTTCGGCGATAGCCCCGACACCTATCGCGGCCTCGGCGGCGTGTGGAATTCGCAATACAATTTCCGCCGCAATGCGCGCGGCGAATACAATCGTGGCGACGCCGCCAATGCGCGGCGCATGATGGGAATCCCCAACGACTCCGTGATTGTGCCGAACGATGGCGAAGCGCTGATGTATTTCCACATCGCCGCCAATATGGGCCATCCGCTGGCGAACGAATATCTGCGCGGGCTCGATCCCTCCGTGCGCGGCTCGCGCTGGCTGGGTCCGCGCATTTCGCAGGAAGCGAACGAGAAGGCGCGCTACTGGGCGCCGCCTTACGAGTACTACCCGCTCGGCGACAACGACAGCGGCGTGCCCTACAGCGACGAGTGCTACATCAATCTCGACCGTCAGGCGGCGCTGGCGAAAGTCTCTGCGGCGTTGCCTGCTGGTGCCACATCGCAAGCGCTCTGGTTCCTAGGCTGGAGCACGACGCCGCGTCCCGGCGTGGTGGCGCGGCCAGGCCCGCTCGACCTGCGCGCGGTGCAGCGCTTCCAGGCGGCGGTCGGCCATGAACCGAGCGGACGTCTCACCAATTCCGAAGCGGTGCTCGCCATCGAGATGGCGGCGCGCAAGGGCGATGCGAGTTCGCAGAACACGCTGGGCGTGATGTATGCGAAAGGCGTCGGCGTGCCGACGAATTATGTGCGGTCTGCGTATTGGTTCCAGAAGGCCGCGGATCAGCGTTATGCCGCCGCGATCTATCATCTGGGCGTGCTCTACAAAGCCGGTCCCGCCGGGATCAAGCAGGACCTGGCGAAGGCAGACAATCTCTTCACCGCGTCGGCACTCGCCGGTTACCGGCCGACGATGAACCAGCTTGCACAATTGCTTTCGACGGCGGATGCCGGTCCCCATCGCGAAGGCCATCACTGAGGAGCGCGGACATGACACGCAGCAAATTCCTGAGCCGTTGCGCGTTGGTCTTCTGCGCGACGCTGCTCCTGATGCTCGGTTCCGGTGTGCAGAAGGCGCATGCGGACGAGTTCGCGGCGGGCAACGCTGCCCTGCTCGATCCGTTCGATCCGGTGCCGCAGATCCGCTTCAGCGATTGCTACAACGATTGCGGCTACCGGCGCGGTTGTTATGACGGTTGCGGTTATCGCCGCCATTGTTACGACGGCTGCCGCCGCTATGGCTGGCGCGGCTGGCGGGACGGCTGGCGCTGCGACCGCGATTGTTACGACCATGTCGGCTGGCATTGCGAGCGCGATTGCGGCCCCGATCCGACGTCCTTCGGCCGCGAATGGTTCGCGCGGATTCGCGAATACGATCATCAAGTCGACAAATGGCATGGCGACATGCACGAGTGGCGCGATGCGATGGGCGAATGGCGCCACGAGAACGATCACTGGTTCTTCCGCCGCTACGCCGACTACGAATGGCGGCAGGACGGCAACCGCTGGCGCTACTGGCACAACAATGACTGGCATGACGACGGCTTCGACGGCCGCTGGCATGACGGGCATCATTGATTGAATTGAGCCGTCATGGCCGCCCTTGAGGCGGCCACCCATCCGGCGCGTGTCCACGCGCCGTGAGACTCTTTCGCCCGCAGACGCGGGCGTGATGGGTGGCCGGGTCAAGCCCGGCCATGACGAACGCAAGGAGCGAAGCTACAAAGCTTCCGTCCGCTCTTCCTTCACCAGGAACATCAGCAACAGGCCGACGGTGAGGAAGGCCACCTCGCCGAGCAATCCGATGCGCTGGCTGTCCGACACCAGCGTGAGCCAGCTCACGAGGCCGGTGGCGAGGAAGCTCGTCGACTGGCCGGACAGCGAATAAAGGCCGAAGAACTCCGTCATCTTCTCCGGCGGCGCGATGCGCGCGAGCATCGTGCGGCTGTTGGCGTAACCGGCGGTGATCAGCACCGCGACGAAGTTCACGACGATGAGGAAGATGATTTCCGGCCAGGTGTTGAAGAACGGCAAGGCGTTGATCGGCGCGGCATGCACGTCATAGGGGATGAACCAGAAGATGCGGTCGGGCGCCATCGTCAGCGTGATGAGCACCGCGATGGTGGTGCCGCCGATGGAGACGAAGATCGCGCGCTTCGATCCCAGCATGTTGTCCAGCCAGCCGCCGACGAAGCCGCCCAGCACCGCGAAGATGGAAAGCTCACAGCCATAGATCAGCATCTGGATCGGGCCCCAGTGGAAGGTGCTCGACGCGTAAATGCCGCCGAACACCAGCACCGCCGTCATACCGTCGTTGAAGAACAGACGCGCGAGCAGATAGGTGCCGACGTTGCGGTAGTGCTTGAGGCTGCGGATGGTGGAGATGACGCTGCGCACGCCCGCCATCATCGCCTTGCCAAGCGGGATGTTCGACGACGGGCGATCCGGCGTGAACAGGAAGAACGGAATGCAGAACACCACGAGCCAGATTGCGGAGATGGGGCCGGACAGGCGCTCCGGCTCGTGCAACGCCTGGTCGATGCCGAAGAGCGGATGCGCGGGAATGAAACTCCACGGCACGACGCCGGGCAATGAAAACGCGATGAGCATGAACAGCAGAAGAATGATGCCTGCGAAGTTTCCCAACGAGAGCGCGAGACCGGAAAGCCCCGCGAGCCGCTTGTGCGAGGCGATGCTGGGCAACAGCGAATTGTGAAACACCGCCGAGAACTCGAACGACACGTTCGCGGTCGCCCACAGTGCGCCGATCAGAAACAGATTCCAGCCGGTCTGGTGCGGCATGGCGAACCACAGCGGAAAGATCGCCGCGATCAGAATGACGGTATAAAGCGCAACCCACGGCTTGCGGCGGCCGCCGCTGTCGGCAATCGCGCCAAGGAACGGCGCCAGCAACGCAATGATCAATCCGCTGTAGGACTGGATGGAGCCGGCAATCGCCTGCCCGCGCACGCCATCGCCCACGACATGGTTCGCGAAGTAGGGCGCGAACAGATAGATCGTGATGAGGAGCACAAACGGATCGCGCGCGCCTTCGTAAAGCGCCCAGGAGAACTGGCCGAGCCGACTGGCCTGAATCTCGCCGGTGGTGGAAACGTCTTCGCGGTTGTGAAGCCAGCCGGCGAGGCCGGTGGCATCGGCTACGGGCGAAAGCGGTGGCGTGGCGTCGGGTTCTTTGGGACCAAGTCCGTCATTTGAAGACCTCACCTACGCCTACTCCCCAAATGTCTTGTTTTCTTATCCAGCCTTCGGTGCCGTCGACCGAGACTTCGCAGGCGTGAGCCTTACAGGCTTCCAGTCTGGCGACAACACCGGGCTGGGCGTAGGCGATGGCGGCCGCGTTCACATCCGCGCCGTTGCGGATCGGCGCGGCGTGTTTTGACGTAACGACAACGGTGCGGCGGCGGGTCGAGATCATCACATTGCTGATCCAGCCGACGGTGCCTTCGCTGTCCTTCACCCGGTACCAGATGTCGTATTTGTGCAGGACCTGCACCGGCAGGCCTTTGCGCCGGTAAATCCACAGCACCTTATGTTGATAGGACGGGCCTTCGCGCAGATAGACCTTGTCGTTGGCGAGGCTGGCGAATTGCGGGACAGATTCGGTCGCGGCGCTCCATGCGGGAAACGCCGCGCATGCGGCGAGCGCCAGAGCCAGAGACTTTACGCGCGCGGAAAGAATCATCGAATTCGTTCTAATTGCTGGCAAAGCTTTGCGGAAGACAGGCCCGGCCGCATTTGCTGCAATGCAACCTTCTGGTAATAGCAAAGGGAGGGGCCGCTTTCGTGCTCCGACCGGAGCCGAGGAAATGCCTGCCAACAAGCCGCTCGTGATCGTCACGCGCAGACTTCCCGACGCGATCGAAACGCGGATGCGGGAGCTGTTCGACGCGCGCCTGAACCACGAAGACGTGCCGATGACGCAGGCGCAGCTCATCGAGGCGGTGCAGACCGCCGACGTGCTGGTGCCCACCATCACCGACCGCATCGATTCCAAAGTGATCGTGCGCGCGGGCCCGAACCTGAAGCTCATCGCCAATTTCGGCGCGGGCGTGGACCACATCGACGTGAAGACCGCGCTGGAGCGCGGCATCAGCGTGACGAACACGCCGGGCGTTCTCACCGAAGACACCGCCGACATGACAATGGCGCTCATCCTCGCGGTGCCGCGCCGCCTTGTCGAAGGCGTCGATCAACTGCAGCAGGACAAATTCCAGGGCTGGGCGCCGAGCTGGATGCTGGGCAACCGCATCTGGGGCAAGCGCCTGGGCATCGTTGGCATGGGCCGCATCGGGCAGGCCGTGGCGCGGCGCGCGAAGGCGTTCGGCCTTCAGATCCACTATCACAACCGCAAGCCGGTTTCGAAAACCATCGAACAGGAGCTGGAGGCGACCTATTGGGACAGCCTCGACCAGATGCTCGCGCGCATGGACATCGTGAGCGTGAACTGCCCGCACACGCCGGCGACCTATCACCTGCTCTCCGCGCGGCGGCTGAAGATGATGAAGCCGAGCGCCTACATTGTGAACACGGCGCGCGGCGAAGTGATCGACGAGAACGCGCTGACACGCATGCTGGTGGCGGGCGAACTGTCCGGCGCGGGGCTGGACGTGTTCGAACACGAGCCTTCGGTGAACCCGAAGCTGCTGAAGCTGAAGAACGTGGTGCTGCTGCCGCATATGGGATCGGCGACGATCGAAGGCCGCGTGGACATGGGCGAAAAGGTCATCGTGAACATCAAGACCTTCGCCGACGGTCATAAACCGCCGGATCGCGTCATCCCGGCGATGCTTTAGGCCGCTTCCGAACTTCTTCGGATACGTTATGGCTGGTGCAAATTTTCTCGCATATAGCGATAAACCATAGCGTTCCACTGAGCTTCCGAATGGCAGACTTGTCTCTTTCCTCCTGGAGGTTCGAGATAGCAGGTCACATAGCGGTCTGTGCCCGGTGGCGGTCCCTTTGTATCGTGGACATCGAAGTAGTTGCCGTAATTGGTGCCTTCAAACGCATCGTCAAGCGACTGAAATGTCGAGACAGTTCCTTTTCCGACTGTTTGCGATGCATCGTATGTGCTTGTGAGAATAAAGCATTTTCCAAGTTTGCCGTTATAGTGCGCCGTGTAACTGTTGATCACGTCGGCTTTAGGCTGAAAGCCCTCGAGCTTGAAAGATTTGTCCGCTTGATCCGCGCACATTCGTTGCAGATTCAGGAGCTGAACTTGTTCTTCTACGTTGGACCGATGACGTGGCGAATGAAAGATTTCTGGAAACCGTGTCCCGAGAAGAAATGTTGCAACAAGAGCTAACGCTATAAATCCGACGTCACCGCTCCTCATCTTATTTACCCCCGCATGTAGTCCTGCCTAGCTACTCACCGCTCATACACCACATCATTCCAATACTTCGCCTTGTGGCGGCCCGTTTGCACGAAGCCGCGGCGGCGGAGTTCGATTCCGATCAGGTAGTTGAAATAGCCATGCGCGACGAGCACCGCGCCGCCGGTGGTTTGCGCGCGCTTGATGAGAATTTCCGCCGCCTGTTTCGCGCGGCGCTTGGATTTGCGGTAGCCCTCGATCTTCGGTGAGAAGCCCGCGTACCACATGATGCGGCTGACGACCGCCCACTTCGTCACTTTCATCTTCAAAAGCGGAATGCGCGGAGAGGCGAGCGGGCTTTCGGCGAAGAGCGGATCCACAGCAAGCTCCGCGTTCGGCGCGAGCGCCTTGGCGCTCTCCGCCGCGCGCTTGCGGCCGCTGGTGAAGACGTGATCCAGCTCATGCGCCAGATCGCGCAGCTCGGCGGGCGGCGCATCCGTCGGATCGAGGCCCGCTTCCTCATAATCGTCGATATAGCTGCGGAATTCGCGATGGCGCGCGACCGGCGCCGTGGCGATGGCGGGGCGGCCGTGGCGGATGAGGATGATCTTGAGCGGCCGTGCGTCCGCCTTCGCGCCGGCGGCGGCGGGCAATTCGCTCTCCAATGCCATGACGGAAGCTTGCGGCGCCATTGCGATAATCTACGATCCCTCGGCTCAAAACGCTGCCCCCGACCGGGGCGTTGCACACATATACATGGGATCGGACACGCGGCTATGGAACAGGGCAAACTCAAGGGAAAAACCGCCATCGTCACCGGCTCTGCGTCGGG
>JBQCJO010000536.1:0-3356 GCA_051952735.1 Rhizomicrobium sp. | reverse complement strand
AGATCATGGCCATCGGCCTCAACTACGCCGACCATGTGAAGGAAACCGGCGCAGAAACGCCGAAGGATCAGACCTGGTTCTGCAAACAGCCGACGGCGGTCAACGGGCCATTCGATCCCATCCAGATTCCGAAGGCTTCGCCGATGGTGGATTGGGAAGCGGAAATGGTCGTCGTCATCGGCAAGGGCGGGCGTCACATCGCCAAAGATCGCGCCCGCGATCACGTCTTCGGCTATTGCTGCGGCAACGATGTCAGCGTGCGCGATTGGCAGAAGCGCACGTCGCAATGGATCATCGGCAAGGGCTTCGACACCCATGCGCCGTTCGGCCCGTGGATCACAACGGCGGATGAAGTCGGCGATCCGCATGCACTCGACATCAAATGCATCGTGAACGGCGAGACGCGGCAAAGCTCCAACACATCGAACCTCGTGTTCAAGGTGGAAGATCAGCTTGCCCTGCTCTCGCAAGCGATGACCCTGGAGCCCGGCGACCTCATCTACACCGGCACACCCGGCGGCGTCGGCATGGCAATGAACCCGCAGGTGTGGCTGAAGCCCGGCGACAAGTGCCGCGTGGAGATCGCCAAGCTCGGCGCGATCGAAGCGGTGTGCGAGGCGGAAAAATAATTTCCAAAAATTTTCGCCCGCCGCGCTGAGCGGCAAAGCGGAAAATTCGCCGATTGTTTTGCGCTATCAGTTGCTTAGATAATTTTCCTGTATTCAGGAGAATTTGCTTGACACCGTGACGGTACCCCCCGTACACTTTTGCCAACTCTCGAATTGCGCCCGGAATGTAGCCGCCCGAGAAAGCTGGCGGTTTTGTTGTGTTTGGGCGCCGTTCTCGCCCTCAATTTCCCCCGTCATCCCGGCCAAGCGATGCGGCAGCATCGCGTAGAGCCGGGACCCATTGTGCCGCTTGCGCGATAGATCCCGGGTCTCGCTGCGCTCGCCCGGGATGACAGTTTTGTTTGAAGGGAAAGAGTAATGCTGAAGTTCTAGCGCCACCCTCGCCCTGACCGCGCGTAGGCGGAAAAGGTGGAGGGAGGGGGCGGTGCCCCCATCAATTCGCAATTCAACTACCAGCCGTTGATTCACGCACTCCACATCTTGTGAAACGCGCAAAACGGAATCGAAACAATCGACATTCAATTCCGCAAAAACAAACGGCGGGACATTTCTGCCCCGCCGTTTCGCTTTTCAAAACAAAACCTCAACCGTGCTTCAGAACATCCGTCGCCTTGTCGAGCTGCGCGCTATAGGCATTCAGCGCATTCGCCGTCAGCGTGATGTACTTCGTGGCATCGTCGAAGCGCTCGTCCTCGATCGCTTCGCGGATGCCCGGAAGCGTCTTGGCGCCATAGCCGGTGTAGCGGCCCGGCGCATAGATCAGGTTCTTGAACCACGGACGGCCCGGCAGGCCCACATCCGGCGCCAGCGTCTGATCGAGCGGCTGGATCGCGGCCCACAGTTTCGCGCGCGCTTCCGGCGACAGCTTCGCGGCATCGGCCGCGAAGGCATCGTCATAGGCTTTCGCGCTCTTCTGGAGCTGCTTCACCGCATCGTCCATCGGACCGAAATCGAATTTCGGCACCTGTTTCAGCGCGGTGGGCATGCCGTTGGTCTTCGTCGGATCTTCGGTGTTCTCGAACACCTTGTCCGTAAGCGCCTTGGCCTGGATCTCCGCGGCCTCGCGGCGATTGTCGGCAAGCTTTTTCACCTCGCCCAGATACATGCCGACCGTGTCCGCGAAGTCGCCGGCCTGCACCACCGGAAGATCGGTGTCCGCCAACTGCAGCACCATGTGCCCCACGGTCTTGGCGAGCAGCGTGTCGTACACGAAGCCAGGATCGTCGAAGCGGCTGTGATGCTCATAGGTGTCGTAACGCGAATGGTAATCGCCACCTCCGCCATCGCCCTCGCCGCCGAAACCGACGTCGAGTGCCGGCAAGCCCAGATGCTCGATATAGGTCGAATAGTCCGAACCGGAGCCCAGCGCATAAAGCTGGAAGTCCTTCGTCGGATCGGCATCGATCTTCGCCGCCGCCTTGATCTCTTCGCGCGCGGACGGGTTCATCGCCTGTGCACGGGTTGCCGCGCGATGGCGCTCGGCGATGGAGACATTGGTTTCCGGATCGGTCACGCCATTGGCCACTTCGGTGACGAAGTGCTGCAGATCGTGGCTGCCGCCGGCGTTGAAATAACCGCGGCCATTGCCGTCCGAATTGATGTAGATGATCGCCTTCTGCTTCAGTTCGGCGGCATGGGTTTCGGCCCACTCCGTCGACCCCAGCAGGCCCGGCTCTTCGCCGTCCCAGCTCAGATAGACCAGCGTGCGCTTGGGCTTCCATCCCGCTTTCGCCAACTCGCCCATCGATTTGGCTTCGGCGAGCAGCGCCACCTGGCCCGACAACGGATCGGACGCGCCATAGACCCAGCCGTCGCGATGGTTGCCGCGAACCACCCACTGATCGGGATATTCGCTGCCCTTCATCACCGCGACGACGTCATAAAGCGTTTTCAAGCTCCAGTCGGATTTCACGGCCAGATGCACCCGTTCGGAGCTTGGCCCCACGCGATAGGTGATCGGCAACGCGCCGCGCCAGTTCTCCGGCACCACATTGCCGGTCATGGTCTTCAGCATGACCTGCGCATCGCCATAGGAGATCGGCAGCGCCGGAATTTTGAGAATGGTCTTGGCGTCCTCGCGCGTCAGGCGTTTCGCATCGGCCGTTGCGCCCACGCCCGGCGTCAAGGGATCGCCGGGATAGATCGTCATGTCCTGCACCGAGCCGCGCTGGATGCCTTGCGGCGGGCGCGCGGGACCTTCGGGATAGGACGCGCCGGTCGCATAACCGTCATCGGCGGGATCGGAATAGACGAGGCATCCCACCGCGCCATGCTGCTGCGCCAGCAACGGTTTCAGGCCACGCCATCCCGCGCCATAACGCGCAATGACGATCTTGCCTTTCACGCTCACGCCCATGCGCTCGAGCTGCTTGTAGTCGCTCTGCATGCCGTAATTCACATAAACGATCGGCGCGGTCACATCGCCGTCGCCCTGATAGGCGAAATAAGCCGGCAGCGCGTATTCCTTCGCGCGCGCGGTGGTATCGCCGGGAATGGCTTTTTCCTGCAGCGTCGCCTTGAACGGCTTTTTGCCCAGAAGCTCGACGGTCTCGCTGATCGGCGTGGGATAGAGAACCTGGAACACTTCCATGTGCGCGTCCCAGCCCCAGTCCTTGAATTTCTGCAGCACCCATTCGGCGTTCTGCTTGTCGTGCGGCGAACCGACGTGATTGGGCTCGGCGGCCATCAACTTCATCCAGCCATCGAGGTCGGAAGGATGGAGATTGG
>JBQCJO010000535.1:0-5290 GCA_051952735.1 Rhizomicrobium sp. | reverse complement strand
GCGAAATAGCGCCTATATAATTGGGCCATGAGCCGCCTGTTCACCGTCGCCGCCGCCTTGCTCGTTGCCATCCTCGTGGTGCGGCTGTGGCCGCGCGTGCTGGCGGCGCTGAAGCGTTTTGATGCCGAGAACGTCGCGCGCATCCGGCAGGAGCATGTCGACCGCAACGACCAGCTCGCCCATTTCCGCCACACACTGGGCACCGCCGAAGAGCAGGTCGAGGAGATCTTCGAGATCTCAGAGCTTGATCCGCGCACCGCGACGGCGGTGACGCGTTATGTGTTCGAAGGCGAGCGCTATGCGACGCGATGGGAAGCGGAAAAGGCACGCGCTCAGAAGATCGGCGATATCGCACGCGGCTTTTATCGCGAGCTTCCCGCCGCCTTGGCTCATCGCGGCAAGGATCGCCTGAACTGAAGTATCTGCGCCGCTCATGCTTCGACAAGCTCAGCATGAGGAGCTTGGCTTAATTTTCCTCATCCTGAGCTTGTCGAAGGATGAGAGCCGCCTTGCTTCTAAGCTGCTTCGCCCTTCAGCAGTCGCGGCAGCTTGCCGATATCGCCGCCGGCGTGGCGCATGAAGAACTGGCGCAGAGGCGGAATGCTGTCGACGATTCCCAATCCGAGATCGCGTGCGAAACGCAGCGGCGCAATGTCGTTCGAGAACAAGCGGTTCAGGCCATCTGTTGCCGCGGCGAGCGTGAAGGAATCGAACCGGCGCCAGCGTTCGTAACGCTTCAAGACATCGAGCGTGCCGATATCGAGACCGAGACGCGCCGTATCCAACAAGGTTTCGGCAAGAGCGGCGGCATCCTTCAAACCGAGATTCAAACCTTGGCCGGCGATCGGATGGATGCCGTGGGCGCTGTCGCCGCATAAGGCGAAGCGCGGTTTCACGAAGCCGCGCGCCAGATGGAATTTCAGCGGATAGGACCAGCGCGGACCCGCCGCTTTCGTGGCGCCCAGATGATCACCGAAACGCTTGGCGATCTCGGCGTTAAATTCGTCTTCCGGCAGCTTCATCATCGCCGGCGCGACGTTGTCTTTCTCCGTCCACACCAGTGACGATCTGTTTCCGGTCATGGGCAAAATCGCGAACGGGCCTGACGGGAGAAAGTGTTCGTAAGCGACGCCCTCGTGCGGCTTCTCGTGCTCGACCGTCGCGACGATGCCCATTTGCGGATAGGACCAGCCGATCACGCCGAGGCCCATCTCTTCGCGCATCGGCGACTCGCGTCCGTCGGCGGCGACAGCGAGCGAGGCGGAAATCTTTTCGCCGTTCGAGAGCGAGGCGACAATCTTTCCGCCTTCGTCTTCCAGGCCCGTCATCGCGGCGGGGGCGATGAGGGTGATGTTCGTGTTCGCATCCATCGCGTCGAACAGCATCCGGCGGATGTGACGGTTCTCGGCGATGGCGCCCATCGGCCGGCCGATCTCGCTGGAATCGAAATGCAGCGAGAAGGGTGACGGCGCTCCGCCAAGCGGCGCGTCCGTGACCAGGATGTCCCTGATCGGCTGCGCGTCTTTTTCCAACTGCGGCCAAACACCCAACGCTTCGTACATGCGCTGGCTGGAATAGGAGAGCGCGGAAACGCGGCCGTCGAACTTGGCGTCGGTTGCGGCCGCCGGGGGCACCGGATCGACCACGATGACTTTCAATCCGCCTTGCGCCAGCGCCAGCGCGAGCGTCGCGCCCACCATGCCGCCGCCGCCGATGACCACGTCCGTCTGTCTGTTCATGGATGGCAATCTAGCGATGGCGAATTGAATGTCGATTTTTCACCGGCGGAATTTGGGCAAACACCAGATCTTGTGGTCGCGGTGTGGGAGAGGCATTCGTTTTCACGTTTGACGCACCCTCCCCCCTTCCCGGGGTTGTTTGTCGATTTTTCCGATTCCGTTTCGCATTGACAGTTGGAGAACGAGAACCCGTGGGAAACCGGGACCGTTGAATTGCGATTTTCGCGCCTTTTTTGTGTGGGGGGCGCCCCGGCTCAACCGTCAGACGGCCGAGGCAGAATAGAACATATAGAGAACATTTGCGAAGCTGACAAGGTCGGTCTTTCAGAAAGTTTCTTGCTGCCCCGAATCTTCGGCTGAAATTTATGCATTGCAGAATTGCTGCCTAAGTTTTCAGCAGCCTGATGGGCTCTCAGAACACTGGACTCGATGATTCCATAACAGTCCCAAATACTTACCGCATCGCACCCACATGGCACGGTTCTTGAGAAAGTCTTAACGGCAATCAAGGGGGACCAGCGATGAAGCTCATCACCGCGATCATCAAGCCGTTCCGGCTGGATGACGTGCGCGAAGCACTGTCGGCGACCGGCGTGCAAGGCATGACCGTGACCGAGGTCAAAGGCTACGGCCGTCAGAAGGGGCATACGGAGATCTACCGCGGCGCGGAATACGCCGTGAGCTTCCTGCCTAAGATCAAGATCGAAATCGCCGTGAAGACCGAAATGGCCGACGCGGTGATCGAAGCGATCTCCTCCAAGGCGAAGACCGGACAGATCGGCGACGGAAAGATCTTCGTCACGCCGCTGGAATCGGTCTTGCGCATCCGCACCGGCGAAACCGACGGCGACGCGCTCTAAGCGATCTCAAAAAATCCAATCGAAGGGGAAGAGAATGATTTTGGACTGGAAGAGACTTAGTGCGGGTCTGGCAATCGCTGTCGGGGCGACGGTTGCCGCAAGCGCACCCGCGTTCGCAGCCGCGCCGAAAATCGATTCCGGCGATACCGCCTGGATGCTCACATCCTCGGCGCTCGTCCTGATGATGACCATCCCGGGCCTGGCGCTGTTTTATGGCGGCATGGTGCGCAAGAAAAACGTGCTGGCGACGCTGGCGCAGAGTTTCGGCGCGACCTGCGTGCTCACCATCCTCTGGATGATCTTCGGCTACAGCATCGCGCTGACGCCGAATGCGGATGCTTCCACCAACCAGTTCATCGGCAGCTTCAATCAATTCATGCTGGGCAATATGGGCGTCAATTCCGTGAACCCGCTGGCGGCGACAATTCCGGAATCCGTTTACATGTTTTTCCAGATGACTTTCGCCATCATCACCCCCGCGCTGATCGCCGGCGCGCTGGCGGATCGCATGAAGTTTTCCGCATTCATCTGGTTCATGTCGCTGTGGCTTATCTTCGTCTATTGCCCGATAGCGCATTGGGTGTGGGGCGGCGGCTGGCTCGGCAGCATGGGCGCGCTCGATTATGCGGGCGGCTCGGTGGTGCATCTGAACGCGGGCACGGCGGCGCTCGTCACCTGCCTTGTGCTCGGCAAGCGCGTGGGACTCGGCTCGACTGACATGGCGCCGCACAATCTTGTGCTCTCCGTTATCGGCGCCTCGCTGCTGTGGGTCGGCTGGTTCGGCTTCAACGCCGGTTCGGCCGTCAGCGCGAATGCGAATGCCGGCATGGCGGCAGCGGCGACACAGATCGCAACCGCCGCGGCGGCGTGCGCCTGGGCGGGCATCGAATGGCTTGTCGCCAAGAAGCCCTCGGTGCTCGGCATGATCTCCGGCGCGGTGGCGGGTCTTGTCGCCATCACGCCGGCATCGGGCTTCGTTGATGCGCAAGGTGCGCTCATCATCGGCATCGCCGCCGGTATCGTCTGTTACTTCTCGGCGGTGTGGATGAAAAAATGGATCGGCTATGACGATGCGCTAGACGCCTGGGGCGTGCATGGCGTGGGCGGCGCGTTGGGCGCGCTTCTGACGGGCGCACTGGCGAAGAGCTCCATCAACAGCCTCGGCAAGGGATGGATCTTCGACGGCAACGGCCACCAGATGCTCATCCAGCTCTACGACGTGCTGGGCACCTTCGTGTATTGCGCGGTGGTGACCTTCATCATCCTCAAAGCCGTCGATCTTGCGATTGGCCTGCGTGTTTCCCGCGAAGTGGAAATCGAAGGTCTCGACATCAATCTGCATGGCGAGACCGTGCACGGCTAAGAGCTTTCCCTCCTGACCTTGGGCGCGTCCTTCACCGGACGCGCCCTTTTCTTTTGCGCCTCCGATTTTCGTAAGAATTCGTGCGGCATGACGGGTCTGCGTTCCGTTCACGAAGTTCCTGTTGGCAAAGTTCGATCTTGTGGCCGAAAGTCGATTTCTCCGCCCTCGGATCGAAGTTGCTGGAATGGATGAGATGACATGAGCGAACTGATCGTTTGGACCTATGATTGGGTCCCCGAGCCTCCGCGTGGTTTTGTGCGCGACATGCGGCTGAGATGGGCGTGCGAGGAAGCCGGGCTCGCCTATTCCGTGAAAACCGTTCCGTTCAACGACCGCGGCCCCGAGCATTTCGCGCGCCAACCCTTCGGCCAGGTTCCATTCCTCAGCGATGGCAAGATTGAAATATTCGAAAGCGGCGCGGGGCTGCTGCATCTCGCCAAGAAAAGCGAAAAGCTGATGCCGCGCGATCCCGACGGAGAAGCGCAGACGCTGGAATGGACGATCGCCGCGCTCAACTCGATCGAGATGGTCTCCGTTCCGTGGTGGTATCTGGAAGTGACCGGCGCGAAGGAAAACCAGATGACCGACTGGTTGAAGAGCCGCCTCGATCACATGGAAAAGATTTTCCAGGATCGGGAATGGCTGGCGGCCGGCCGCTTCACGGCTGCGGACCTTCTGATGGCCGATGTGCTCCGTGTCGCGAAGCTGCGCGCTTTCGGCGATCGCCCCGCGACGGAGGCTTATGTGACGCGCATCACCGGACGCCCCGCGTTCAAAAAGGCTCACGCCGATCAGATGGCGCACTTCGCGGCGGCGGATGCGAAGCGCGCGTAATTCTTTCGGGGCAGGTTCATGACAAAGATCACGGTGCGCGAGGCGCGCAAGGACGACTTCCGGCAGTGGGAGCTTTTATGGGACGGCTACACGCGCTTCTACGAACGCGAGCCGGACGCGACGATCACGGCGACGCTGTGGCATCGCGCGTTCGATGCGTATGAGCCGATCCATATTCTGGTCGCAGAGATGGACGGGCGCATCGTCGGCATTGTGCACTATCTCTATCACCGCTCGACATCGCTCATCGCGCCGGTGTGCTATCTGCAGGATCTGTTCACCGAACAGGGCCTGCGCGGCAAAGGCGTGGGGCGGACGCTGATCGAAGCGGTGTATGCGAAGGCGCAAGCAGCAGGCGCAGCGCGCGTCTACTGGATGACGCATGAGACGAATGCGACCGCCATGAAGCTCTACGACAACATCGCGGAGAAATCGGGCTTCCTGCAGTACCGGAAGAACTTCTGACATCTCCCTCTCCTCCCGTAGGGGGAGAG
>JBQCJO010000534.1:0-2780 GCA_051952735.1 Rhizomicrobium sp. | reverse complement strand
AGCACCGGAAACAAAGACCGCTTCGGGGGATGATCCGGGCGCGATCGTTTGCAAGCGCATGGCTCCGGAAACCGGCACGCGTCTGGGCTCGCGCACGATATGCCACACCAATGCCCAATGGGACGCGATCTCCCGCGAGGCGCAATCCGGCTTGAAGGATGTGCAGCAGCGCAACGCGGGCTCTTACGTTACGCCGCCCGGCGCCGCTGGCAGTCATTGACTTCAGACGCGCTTGCGCAAGCGAGCGCGGATCGCCGCCTCACTTCTAGTTGAATATCTGAGGAGTGAGGCGGTCTCGCCAATGCCCGATCGGCTACGCTTCGTGCCATTGACGATGGAGTAGTGTTGCTTCATCGCGCGAAATTTCCCCAAATTGCTTGTGTCCGTTAGCGCGTGCGTCAATAGTTCTTGCCGCAAAGTGTCAGCATTTTTATGGGCATCGGTCAGAAAAGGGGCTTGTTTTGCGTTATCTCTCACTCGCTTTCGCCACAACTGCGCTTGTCTTTGTGGCTTCCACATCTTCCTTTGCCGCGGTTACCGATACGTCGGCCACGCCGGCGACTCCCGCAGCCGCACCAGCGGCTACAGCCCCGGCGGCAGATGCAGCTCCCGCCCAAACGGCTTCGGCTGATGATCCGAGCGCCATCGTTTGCCGGCGCATGGCTCCGGAAACGGGCACGCGCCTAGGTTCGCGCACGATATGCCACACCAATGCTCAATGGACTGAGATCACCCGGCAGGCTCAAGAGGGCGTGCGTCAGGAAACGCAGCGGGGCAGCGCGACTCCGAGCGGCCACTGATCCCTTTTTCCGGATAAATTCTCGAAAACCGCCTTATTCCCTGCTGGATGGCTGAGGGTTGAGGCGGTATTGGTACCCCATGACCAAGGTTACCCACCTCTCCCTCGACGAAAAGGGCGGGATTGCGCAGCGTCGCATCCACCTGCGTGAGATTTCCGACGAGGCCGATACCCCCCTCGAAACCGTGGGCCAGGACCTGCGGGCGGCACGCCTGCGCCGGGGCGACGATCTGGCGTCGGTTTCCCGGGCCCTGAAGATCCGCAAGGACCATCTGGAAGCCCTTGAAGAGGATCGTTTCGAGCATCTGCCGGGCCGCGCCTATGCGATCGGCTTTGTCCGTTCCTATGCCGACTATCTCGGCATCGATCCCGTCCAGAGCGTCGAGCGGTTCAAGCTCGAGATCGCCGGACGCGGCGCCGATCCGTTGCCCGCTGCTGCGCTTCCCGCGATGGAAGAGGAACGCCAGCTTCCGCACGGCTGGATCATCATCGCCGCGGTGGTCGTCCTGCTGGTGGGATACGGAATCTATCGTCTCGCGGTTTCCGCCGATTCGCTGGTGAACCAACCGGTCGCCGCGGTCCCGCAACAGCTCGCGCCCAAGCCGGCGAAGATCGCGGCAAAGCCGGCCGCGAAAGTCGCGGCGCAAACCGTAGCCAATCCCGCGCCGCCACCCGGCACCGTGGGTATGGCCACCGTACCGCCTGCCGACTCCACGTCGCAGCCGGCGCTGCCGATGCAGAGTCAGATTCCGGGTCAGACAACGGAGCAGCCGCAAACCGCGCCGCTTCCCGCAGGTCAGGTCTATGGCGCTGGCAATAAGAGCGCGCGCGTTGTGCTGCGCATTCGCCAGGCCACGCACATCCTGGTTCAGGGACCGGACGACAGGATCTACATCAACCGCACGCTGAACCCGGGCGACACCTACAATGTCCCGCTGGTCGATGGTGTCACGCTGACGGCGCAGAACGGCAGCGCGGTCGAACTGGATCTCGACGGTCAAGCAATGGGATTGGCATCGAAGGCATCGGACGCCGTTGAAGCGGTGCCGCTGGACCCGCAAAGCGTCGCCGATCACGCGAACGAGTGATGGAACGCAGGCTGAGAAAGCCATGAGTGTAAGAGCGTATCGCGATATCCACCGGCGCAAATCGCGCCAGATCATGGTCGGCAAGGTGCCGGTCGGCGGCGATGCGCCGATCACCGTGCAGACCATGACCAACACCGTCACCGGCGATGCGCGCGCGACGATCGACCAGAGACGCCGCATCGAAGAAGCCGGCGCGGATATCGTGCGCGTCTCCTGTCCGGACGAAGACGCGACCAAGGCGATGAAGGCCATCTGCAAGGCCTCTATCATCCCTGTCGTTGCCGACATTCATTTTCACTACAAGCGCGCCATCGAAGCGGCGGAAGCGGGTGCGGCGTGCCTGCGCATCAATCCCGGCAATATCGGCAACGCACAGCGTGTGAAGGACGTCGTGCAGGCCGCCAAGGATCACGGCGTTTCCATGCGCATCGGCGTGAACGCCGGTTCGCTGGAGAAAGATCTGCTCGAGAAGTATGGCGAGCCTTGCCCCGAGGCCATGGTGGAAAGCGCGCTGAACCACGCGAAAATTCTCGAAGACCTGGATTTCCGCGAATACAAGATTTCGGTGAAGGCATCGGATGCATTCCTCGCGGTTGCCGCCTATCAGCAACTTGCCGACGCCGTGGACTGCCCGATCCATCTGGGCATCACCGAAGCGGGCGGCATGATTTCCGGCACCGTGAAGTCGTCTATCGGCATGGGCATGCTGTTGTGGAGCGGCATCGGCGACACGATCCGCGTCTCGCTCTCCGCCGATCCGGTGGAAGAGGTCAGGGTGGGCTTTGACATCCTCAAATCCCTCAATCTGCGCCATCGCGGCGTGAACATCGTCTCCTGCCCGTCCTGCGCGCGTCAGGGCTTCAATGTGATCGATACGGTCAAGACCCTGGAAG
>JBQCJO010000533.1:0-2026 GCA_051952735.1 Rhizomicrobium sp. | reverse complement strand
TCCGGCTCGCCCGCCGCCATGTTGAGGAAGCGGCGCATCGCGGCTTCGGAATCGATCAAGCCTTCGTCCACATTGATGTCGATGACCTGCGCGCCGTTCGCCACCTGATCGCGCGCGACCGTCAATGCGCCTTCGTAATCGTTGGCGGCGATGAGTTTGCGGAACTTGGCCGAGCCGGTGATGTTGGTGCGCTCGCCCACGTTCACGAAGTTGGTGTCGGGCGTCAGCGTGAACGGTTCGAGACCCGACAGGCGCATATAGCGCGGCTTCTCGGGAACGGCGCGCGGCGTGACGCCTTTCACCGCTTCGCCGAACGCCTTGATATGATCCGGCGTCGTACCGCAGCAACCGCCGACGATGTTGACGAGGCCGCTTTGCGCGAACTCGCCGATCATCGCCGCCATCATGTCCGGTGTTTCGTCATAGCCGCCGAATTCGTTGGGCAGGCCCGCGTTCGGATGCGCGCTGACCAGCGTGTCCGCCGCCTGGTTCAGATCGTCCACATAGGGGCGCAGTTCTTTCGCACCGAGCGCGCAGTTCAGGCCGACCGCGAACGGCTTGGCATGGCGCACCGAATGCCAGAACGCTTCGGGCGTTTGGCCCGTCAGCGTGCGGCCCGACAGATCGGTGATGGTGCCGGAGATCCAAACCGGTAATTCCTCGCCCAACTCTTCAAACACCTGCTTGATCGCATAGATCGCGGCCTTGGCGTTCAGCGTGTCGAAAATGGTTTCGACCATGATGACGTCCGCGCCGCCCCGCATCAGGCCGCGCGTTGCATCCGCATACGTGGAACGCAACTCATCGAAGGTCACATTGCGGAAGGCCGGGTCATTCACGTCCGGCGAGATCGACGCCGTGCGGTTGGCCGGGCCGAGCACGCCCGCCACCAGACGCGGACGCGATGACGTGCTCATCCGGTCGCACAATTCGCGCGCCAGCCGCGCACCCTGCTCGTTCAATTCCGGCACCAGATGTTCGAGACCGTAATCGGCCTGCGACATGGAGATGGAATTGAACGTGTTCGTCTCGATGAAATCCGCACCGGCTTCCAGATATTGGCGGCCGATGTCGCGGATGATCTCCGGCTTGGTGAGCGTCAGAAGATCGTTGTTGCCTTTGAGGTCGCTCGGATGATTGCCGAAGCGGTCGCCGCGGAAGTCATTCTCGCCGAGGCCAAAGCCCTGGATCATCACACCCCAGGAACCATCCAGCAGCAGGATGCGCTCGCGCGCTTCCTTCTTCATCCATGCGATACGGGCGGAACGGTCGAAACTCATCGTGCAACTTCCTCGTCAGCGCCGTCTTATCGAGCAAGCGCCGCATGGGAGATAGCTCCCGTGCATTTGTTGATGTTCATATAGAGTTGTCCGCCACCGGTCGTCACAACGACTTCGTTCGACCTAGCTTTCGGCCGCGGATCATTGTTCTTTTGAGAGACTTCCCAATAGTCGCCCCTATCTTCGACGACAACGATGGGGAATTTCTTGAAGTTGGAAGGAACGAGGTTGCGTCCCACAGTTCTGTAAATTGCCCCGGCTACTTCCTTGTTGGGCACCATCTGTGATGCGATGTAGCCATCATTCGGGCATGGTGGCTCTTGAGCGAAGGCAGCGCAGGAAACGCAAAGCCCAAAAATCCCAGTCAAAAAAGTTGTCGCCTTGGCCATTTCAATTGCTCGCCGTGCTGGGCCGCATGCCGAGGAGGCAACATGCTGCAAAGGTGAGGTCCGCCTGATTGAGCGTATAGAAATGAAACTGGTCGAAGCCTTCGGCGCGCAATTCCTGCACCTGTTCGGCGAGAATCGACGCCGCGATCAGCTTTCGCGTGTCGGCATCGCTTTCCAAACCATCGTAAAGGCCCGCCAGCCAGTCGGGCACGCCAGCGCCCGCTGTCTGCGCCATGCGCGCGATGCCTTTGATGTTGGTGGTCGGGATCAGGCCCGGCACGATCGGCACGTGGATGCCGGCTTTCGCCACGCGATCCCGAAACCGCGCCAGCACTTCGGTTTCGAAACCGAATTGCG
>JBQCJO010000532.1:0-3109 GCA_051952735.1 Rhizomicrobium sp. | reverse complement strand
GCATCGGGCCGCAACGGCGGGCAAATCCACACCGGCCACCGGATGAGCCAGGAAGCGCTGGAGAATTGGCTCGGACCGGTGCATGCGCGCGACCTGTGGTATCTCTGCGAAGAGTCCAAGGCGTTGGTGCGCGCGCAAGCGGCGCAGCTTGCGCCGGACGCGCATGTGAAAGACGGATTGATCATTGCCGCGCACGATCGCAATGCATTGCACGAGCTCGGTGAGGAAACCGAATATCTGAATCGCTTCTACGGATACAGAGCCGCGCGCATGATGGGCGCCGACGAAACGCGGCAACTGACCGGTGCGCAATATTTCGGCGGCAAGCTGGACATTGGCGGCGGTCATCTCCATCCGCTGCGCTATGCCCGTGGACTGGCGCGCGGCGCGGAGAACGCGGGCGCTACAATTCTGGAGCACACGCGGGCGCGTAGCATTGAAACCGGTGACAAGAGCGCGACCGTGCGCTGCGAAACCGGCAGCGTCACGGCCGATTTCGTCTTGATGGCGACGGACGCCTTCTCGGCCGATCTCGCGCCGGAATTGGCGCCTTATATCGCGCATGTCGAAAGCTTTGTTTCTGCGACCGCGCCATTGCCGCCCGACCTGAACGCGCAGATCCTTCCGACGGACGCCGCCGTGGCTGATACGCGGCATGTCCTCGACTACTACCGCAAGAGCGATGATGGCCGCCTGCTCTTCGCCGGGCGCGAGGGATATTGGAGCGTCCCCACGGATGTGGCGCCGATCGTGCGCAAGCGGATGCTTGAAGTCTTTCCGATGCTGGAAAGCGTACCGACGGAATATGCGTGGAGCGGCACGGTGGGCATCACCGTCACACGCCTGCCGCATTTGGGCCGGTTGTCGCCTCGCGTGTTTTTTGCGCATGGCTATTCGGGCCAGGGTGTGGCGCTCACCGCTATCGGCGGCAAGCTGATGGCGGAAGCCGCGCTTGGCCGGCAGGAGCGTTTCGACGTGATGGCAAGCGTGCCGGCGAAGAAATTTCCCGGCGGACCGTGGTTGCGCAAACCGCTGGTCGCGGCGGCGCTGTTCGCCTTCAAGATCGCGGATGCTTTCTAGATATCGAAATCCGCTTCGCGGATGACATGATCCATCGCCTGCGAAGGCCGATCGCAGCCCGCGCAGCCCACCGTCTTCGCAGGGACGCCCGCGACGGTGCAATTGGCCGGCACGGGCTTCAGCACTACGCTACCCGCTGCAACGCGCGAATATTCGCCGACCTCGATGTTGCCGAGCACCTTCGCGCCGGCACCAAGCAGCACGCCGCGACGGATTTTTGGGTGCCGATCCTCATGCTCCTTGCCGGTGCCGCCCAGCGTCACGCCGTGCAGCATCGAGACGTCGTCGTCCACGACAGCGGTTTCGCCGATGACGATGCCGGTCGCATGATCCATGAAGATGCCGCGGCCGATCTTCGCGTTCGGATGGATGTCCACCGCGAAAAGCTCGGACATCCGGCTCTGGATGAAATACGCGAAGGGCGCGCGGTCATGCTTGTAGAGCCAGTGCGCAATGCGATGACTCTGCAGAGCGTGGAAGCCTTTGAAGAACAGGAACGCCTGCGCGTAAGAATGGCAGGCCGGATCGCGCTCGAACACGGCGGACAGATCGGCGCGAACGGCAGCGCCGATCTCGGGCTCCGACTTCATCACCTCTTCGAATACTTCCCGGGCGAGCATGGGCGTGACGCCTTCGCCGCCGATCTTCTCGGCGAGCAGATAGGCCAACGCATCTTCCAGCTTGTGGTGCTGGAGGATCGTCGCGTGGGTCAGGCTGGCGAGCGCGGGCTCGCGCGCGGCGATCTCTTCCGCCTGCTGACGCAATGCGGACCAGATGGGATCGACCTTGGCAACCTTGTCGGCGTGTAACGACATGAACAGCTCCTGCTATTGCCAGTATAGTCAAAGACGCGACATTTTCCCAACGCGCGAAAGCCACTCGCGCCGCATCGGGCCAGGGGTTATGTAAGTCCTTAACGTCCACCGGCAACCCTCATAGGGGGTATGCAATTTCCGGCTTTCTTCATGGTTGATGCGTCCGAACTGAATCGCCCCGCCCCACAAACGATCGATCTGCTGCTGTCTCGCCGCTCCGGCTCGGCAAAGGCCATGACGGGGCCAGGGCCAAACCCCGAAGAATTGCGTGTGATTTTGCAGGCAGGCGCCCGCGTGCCCGATCACAAGAAGCTGTTCCCGTGGCGCTTCATCCTGTTCGAAGGCGAAGGCCGCAAGCGCATGGGCGATCTGTTGGGCGACATTCTCTGCGCCGAAGGCGATGTGAGCGACGAGCGCATCGCGATGGAGCGCGGACGCTTCCTGCGCGCGCCGGTGGTGATCGGCGTTGTAAGCCGCGTGCGCGAGAACATTCCGGTGCCGATGTGGGAGCAGGAATTGTCCGCGGGCGCGGTGTGCCAGAACATACTGCTCGCATCTCATGCGCTGGGTTATGTCGCGAACTGGCTTACGGAATGGTGCGCATTCGACAACGCCGTGAAAGCCAAACTCGGGCTGAAGCCGGGTGAACGCATCGCGGGGTTCATCTATATCGGCAAGCCGGCAGAGCCGCTCGAAGAACGCGTGCGGCCGGATCTGGATTCACTCATCACGCATTTCTAGGGGCGGATCATGGGGCGGAAAATCCTGTTCATCACCACGGACCAGATGCGGTTCGACGCGCTGGGCGTGAACGGACAGAAGATCGCGCGAACGCCCGCCATCGACGCCCTCGCCCGCGACGGCATCAACTACACACGCTGCCACGCGCAGAACGTCGTCTGCATGCCCGCGCGCGCGACGATGATCACCGGGCAATATGTAACGACGCACGGTGTGTGGATGAATGGTGTGCCGCTGCCGGTCGATGCGCCATCGGTGGCGCGGCTGCTGAAAGAGAAGAAGAACTACCGCACCGCGCTGATCGGCAAGGCGCATTTCGAGCCGTTCCTCGATTTTCAGCTGCGCTTCGAGGAAAACCGCATGGGCATGGAAGACCGCTACGGCCCGCATCGCGGCTTCGATCACATGGAACTGGCAGCGCATGGCGCGCGCGGAATGCTGCACTACCCACGCTGGCTGATGAAGAATCATCC